>JAYVRP010000086.1:0-2594 GCA_043776215.1 Rhodoferax sp.
GGCGAACTGCAGCGGCGTAAGAGTGCCAAACTCGGCGCCCTGGGCGGCCCACACGGCCCGGGCCTCGTCACTCAGGCCCGCTTTGCGCACTTCTTCCACAATGCGCGCCTGGACATCGCCCGGTGTGCCCTTGGGTGTCCACAGCCCGTACCAGGTGGTGACGGTGTAGTCGGGCATGCCAAGTTCGGCGGCACATGGCACGTCGGGGAACGCCGGGTTGCGCTGCCTGCCGGCCATCATCAGGGCCTTGATCCGCCCGCCCTTGATATGTGTGGCGGAAGACCCCAAGCCGTCGAACATCATCTCGACATCACCAGCAATCAGTCCCTGCAGAGCCGGGCCGGCGCCGCGGTACGGGATGTGGGTGATGAAGGTCTTGCTTTGCTGCTTGAACAACTCACCCGCCAGATGGTGGGAGGTGCCACCACCGGCCGATCCGTAGTTCAGGCGCCCTGGGTTCTTGCGGACATGTTCGAGGAACAACTTGAAGTCGGGCATGGGCAACTTGCGCGGGTTGACGACCAGCACCTGCGGCACACTGGCCAGCAGCACGAGCGGTACAAAATCCTTCTCGATGTCGTAGTCGAGCTTGGGGTACATGGCCGGCGCAATGGTGTGGTGCACCGCCCCCATGAACAAGGTGTAACCATCAGCCGGAGCCTTGGCCGCAATACCTGCACCCAGGGTGCCGCCGGCGCCGCCCCGGTTATCAATCACGAGCTGTTTACCCGTCAGCCGGGCAAACTGGGCCGCCAGTGGCCGCGCAAACGCGTCGGTGCCACCGCCGGCCGGGAACGGCACTACCAGGGTCACAGGCTTGGACGGCCAGGAGGCAGGTTGTGCACCCGCGCCAATGGCGCCCCATGCCACCCCGGCTGCGCCTAGTTGCAGCAATTGCCGCCGGCCAAAAAGTTGTTTCATTGTCTGTGTCCAGTCTTTGTCATTGCATTGTTCTTTCGCCCCGCCCACCACCAGAAAAACCCCCCTGCCAGGACCATCGGAACACACAGCCATTGGCCCATGCTCATGCCCAGGGACAGCAAGCCGAGGTGGGCGTCCGGCTCACGGAAGAACTCGGCGGCGAACCTCAACACGCCATAACCGGCCAGGAAAGCCGCCGCGACCTGCCCGGTCGCACGTTGTCGGCGCCCGTACAACCATAAAAATACAAAAAGGAGCAGGCCCTCCAACAGGAACTGGTACACCTGCGATGGATGGCGCGGAAGATCACCCGCACCGCGGAACACCATGCCCCAGGGCAGGCTGGGGTCGGCCAGCCGGCCCGGCAGCTCGCCATTGATGAAATTGCCGACCCGGCCCGCCGCCAGACCGGTGGGCACACAGGGCGCCACAAAATCCGCCACCTGCCAGAACGGACGCCGGCGGGAATGCGCAAACCACACCATCGACACCACCACGCCGAGCATGCCGCCGTGAAAACTCATGCCTCCTTGCCAGACCGCAAAGACCTCCAATGGGTGCGCCAGATAGTAGGCCGGCTTGTAAAACAGGCAATACCCGACCCTCCCCCCCAGCACAACCCCCAGAACGCCCAGGAACAGAATGTCCTCCACGTCCTTGCGGCTCCAGGCCTGGACACCCATGAGGTTGACGAACGGTGGGTGCTTCAAGCGAAGCGAGCCGAGCCACATGAACAATCCGAAGGCAGCCAGGTAGGTCAATCCATACCAATGAACGGCCACAGGCCCGAGTTGCAAGGCGACAGGATCGATATTCGGGTGAATCAGCATGGACGCATTGTGCCGCGCGCGCGGTCACGACGAACGGTTAAGGTGCGGCAACCACCAGCGGGTCGGTCACACCCAGCGCGGGCAACAAGGCACCGTTGAGGGCCAGTTGCCGCAGCCGGGCACTTTGCAGGCGGTGCACCTGTTCGGCCCGGCGCTGCTCCGCATTGAACCGGCCTTCACGGAGCTGGATCAACTGCGCCACCGTACGCCGGCCTGCCTCGAACTGCATTTCGCCGGCGCGCACCAGGGCGTTGTACTGCTCGATCTGGCGCTCGAGCCGAAGAATCGTGTTGGCGGTCTCCGCGATGCGCGGGCCCAGCGAGGCGAGCTCCGCACTGAGGCCGTTGGCCACCCGATCAGCTTCGGCTTCCGCCGCCTCGGCACGGCGCACGGCTTCCGCCTGCCGCGATTGCATTTCACCACCCACCGGAAAATCCCAGCGGGCCACGATGTTCCAGCTGTGTTGCTGTTCAGTGGTCAATTGGGGCGTGGTGCGGTCGCGCAGCTGCTTGCGCAACTCCAGATCGACCCGTGGCGCTGCCAGTGACAGGAGGGGGCGCACACGCTCGCGCGCGGCGCGGGCGCGCTCCTGGGCAGCGGCCACTTGCCCGGGGCCCGACACCTGCAGCATGTCAGGCGCCGGGCTCTCCAGCGAGGCCGGCGGCAACACCAGCGGCACGACCGGCCGCACCTGCGCGGGATCGCTCGCCCCCACCAGCACCGCGAGTTTGCGCCTGGCACCATCGTAGTCGGCCACAAACTCCTGGTGGACGATTTCGGCGTCGAGCAGGCTGGCATCCGCCTGCTGGGTGTCCGCGTCGGACAACTTGCCCAATTCATTTT
>JAYVRP010000087.1:0-8566 GCA_043776215.1 Rhodoferax sp.
TGCTCAACGCACTGGCGCCGCAGCTGCGCCCGGCCGAGGTCAGCCAGGATCGCGCGCGCGGCAATGGCAAGACACGCGCCTGACGCGGGCCCCAATCGCGAGCGACGATGAGGATTTCAAGCCGCGCACAACGCATCGAGCCGTTCTATGTGATGGAGGTCGCCAAGGCGGCGGCACTGCTGGGGCAACAGGTCGCGCACAGCGACGCGCCGATGATCTACCTGAACATCGGCGAGCCCGACTTCACCGCACCCGAGCTCGTGCGCGAGGCGGCGCACCGCGCCATCCACGACGGCCGCACGCAATACACCCAGGCCACCGGTCTGCCGGCCCTGCGCGAACGCATCAGCGACTGGTACCGCGGGCGCTTTGCCGTGCGGGTGCCGGCGTCGCGCATCGTCGTCACGGCCGGTGCCTCGGCGGCCCTGCAACTGGCGTGTCTGGCCCTGATCGAGGCGCAGGACGAGATCCTCATGCCCGACCCGAGTTACCCCTGCAATCGGCAGTTCGTGAGTGCGGCGGAGGGCCGGGCCGTGCTGCTGCCCACCACCGCCGCAGACCGTTACCAGCTCAGTGCCGCCATGGTGCGCGAGGCTTGGGGCGAAGCCACGCGTGGCGTATTGCTGGCCTCTCCATCCAACCCCACCGGGACCTCCATCGAGCCCGAGGAGTTGCGCCGCATCCACGCGCTGGTCGAGAGCCGGGGCGGCATCACGCTGGTGGACGAGATCTACCTCGGCCTGAGTTACGAGTCGCGTTTCGGGCACACCGCCCTGGCGCTGGACGACAACATCATCAGCATCAACAGCTTCAGCAAGTATTTCAGCATGACCGGTTGGCGGCTGGGCTGGCTGGTCGTGCCGGAGAGCCTGGTGCCGGTGATCGAGCGGCTGGCGCAAAACCTGTTCATCTGCCCCAGCGCGGTGGCGCAACATGCCGCACTGGCCTGCTTCGAGGCGGCCAGCATCGCCGAGTACGAGCGCCGGCGCGCCGAGTTCAAGGCCCGGCGCGACTACTTCGTGCCGGCGCTGGGCGCGCTGGGCCTGCACGTGCCGGTGCTGCCTGACGGCGCCTTTTACGCCTGGGCCGACTGTTCGGAGGCCTGTGCCCGCCTGGGCGTCCGGGACAGCTGGGACCTGGCCTTTGCCTTGTTGCAACGGGCCCACGTGGCGGTGACGCCTGGCCGCGATTTCGGCGTTGCCGAGACGGCGCGTTTCATCCGGTTCTCCAGTGCCAGTTCGATGGAGCAACTGCAGGGCGCAGTCGGCCGCCTGGCCTCCCTGCTGGCATGAGCGCACTTGTGTTGCAGGCGCCGGCCGGATGTTTCGGCTGGCCGGTGCGTGTGTACTGGGAGGACACCGATGCGGGCGGCATCGTGTTTTATGCCAACTACCTCAAGTACTTCGAACGCGCCCGCACCGAATGGTTGCGTTCCCTGGGCATCGGCCAGCAGGCCCTGCGCGCGGACACCGGCGGGATGTTTTTGGTCAGCGAAACACAGGTGAAATACCACCGCCCGGCGCGACTGGATGACCAACTTCTTGTTACAGCGTGGCCCCTGGAGATCGGTCGCGCGTGCCTGACAATCGGCCAGCAGGCGCACCTGGCGCCCGCGCACGGCAGCGCCCTGGTGTGTGAGGCCCGCATCCGTATCGGCTGGGTCGCAGACACCGGTTTCAAGCCTGCGAGAATTCCCAGCGATATCCTGAAAGCCCTGCAATGAACCAAGACCTGTCGATCCTGCATCTGGTGCTCAACGCCAGCGTGGTGGTGCAGGCGGTGATGGCGCTGCTGGTGGTGGTATCGGTCTCCAGCTGGGCGGCGATCTTCCGAAAGCTGTTTGCGATACGGCGCATCAAGGCCCTGAACGAGGCCTTCGAGCGCGAGTTCTGGTCGGGCACCAGCCTGAACGATCTGTTCGCCGCCGCCGCCAAAAACGCGCGCGAATCCGGCGCCATGGAACGCATCTTTGCCAGCGGCATGCGCGAGTACCAGAAATTGCGCGAGCGGCGCATCACCGATGCCGGCACCCTGATGGACGGTGCACGCCGCGCCATGCGTGCGAGTTTCCAGCGCGAGATGGACGAAGTGGAATCCAACTTGTCCTTCCTCGCTTCCGTGGGCTCGGTGTCGCCCTATGTGGGGCTGTTCGGCACGGTGTGGGGCATCATGCATGCATTCACCGGCCTGGCCAATCTGCAGCAGGTGACCCTGGCCACCGTCGCGCCGGGCATTGCCGAGGCGCTGGTGGCCACGGCCATCGGGCTGTTCGCCGCGATTCCGGCCGTGGTGGCGTACAACCGCTTCGCGCGCGACATCGACCGCATCTCGATCCGACTGGAGACTTTCATCGAAGAGTTCTCCAACATCCTGCAACGCAATGTCGGGGCCCAGTCGGCCTCCGGTCGCTAGGAAAGACAACCCATGCCCGCCATGGTCAGCCGCGGTCGCGGCCGCCGCGCCATCAACGAGATCAACATGGTGCCCTTCATCGATGTGATGCTGGTGCTGTTGATCATCTTCATGGTGACCGCGCCGCTGATCGCACCCAGCGTCATCGACCTGCCCAGCGTGGGCAAGGCGGCCAGGCAGCCGGACCGGGTGGTGCAGATCGTGATCGGCAAGGACGAGACACTCGACCTGAAGGTCCTGGACAAGACCAGCGGCACCACGCTCAAGGAGGTGGCGGCCGCGGTCAAGAAGGCGCAGGCCGGGGCCACCAATGCGGCGGTCGTGATCAGCGCGGACCGCAGTGTCAGGTACGAGGCGGTGGTCAAGGTGATGGACACATTGCAACGCGCCGGCGTGCAACGGGTCGGCCTGTCGGTGCAACTGGCGCCATGAACGCGACGGCCGACCGTCTCGAATTTGCCCCTCCGCCCACCCCCGGTCTGCTGCGGGCGCTGGGCCTGGCCATCGTTGCACACGCAGTTCTGGTGGCAGCGTTGACATGGGGCGTGCACTGGAAACGCAATACCGACACAGTAACCGCCCAGGCCGAATTGTGGGCAACGCTGCCGCAACAGGTGGCGCCTCCCCCGCCAGTGCCTGCACCGGTGGTCGTGCCCACACCGGCACCACCTGCGCCACCCGTCGAAGTCGCACCGAAAGCACCGGACCCGGATATCGCCCTGGAGCGCGAAAGGCAGCGCGTCCGAAACGAAAAACAGGCCGCTGCGGACAGGCTGGCACAGGACAAACGCGAGAAGCTGCGCAAGGCGCAAGACCAGCAGCGCGAACTCGAAGAACGCCAGAACGCCGACAAGAAGAAGGCGGAACTGGATGCGAAAAAGAAAGCCTCGCTGGAGGCGCAACGAAAAGACGCTGCCCGGGAACAGCAGGAAGCGGCCAAAAAACTGGAAGAGCAACGCCAGGCCAACTTGCGCCGCATCGCAGGGTTGGCAGGCAGCACCGGCGCACCTTCCGCCACCGGCACGGCTGCGCAATCCGCCGGGCCTTCCGCCGGATACGGCAGTCGCGTTGCTGCCAAGGTGCGCTCCAATATCGTCTATACCGAGTCGCTGCCCGGCAACACCGAGGCCCTGGTCGAAGTGCGCACGTCCCCGGACGGCACCATTGTCAGCCGCAAACTGCTGCGCAGCAGTGGAACCAGGTCCTGGGACGACGCGGTTCTCAAGGCCATCGACAAGACCGAAGTGCTGCCACGCGATGTGGACGGCCGCGTGCCATCTGTGCTGGAGATCAGTTTTCACCCCAGGGATTGATGGGTGATGGTGCTCCATCGGAGAGTGGGCTGAGAATTGAACTTCGGTTCGGACCCAGCACGACCCCGTTCCCGCTGAGCAGCACCTTCGTTTGCCCTGACGACCACCCCCGTTTGGGCTGCCTACGATCCCCTTTTGGACTGACCACCACCCCCGTTTGGGCTGACCACCACCCCCGTTTGGGCTGACCACCACCCCCGTTTGGGCTGACCACCACCCCCGTTCGCACTGAGCTTGTCGAAGTGGCTCACCGCACGCGGGCACTTCGGCAGGCTCGGAGAAGGCTTCGACAAGCTCAGCCCGAACGGTGTGAGGTTGCTGCCGAAGATCAACAAATTTCCGTTTGCACGGACCATCACTCCCGTCCGGCTGAGCTTGTCGAAGCCGCCTGCCCTGAGCTTGTCGAAGCCTCCTGCCCTGTGCTTGTCGAAGGGAGCCGGCCTCACCAGTCGCCGGGATCGGCTCGGCGTCACTCGTAGACGATGACGGCCTGCCCCTGATCCGCCTGCGCGCGCCACTGTGCCAGCGCAGCATCGGTCGGGTAGAAACGCATGGCGTCAGCCAGTTGCAGCTCTGCACTGGCAGCACCCGAGTCGCCCGCGCGCGTGACCGCCAGCCGGATAGTCAATCCGCGCACCAGTTCCCCTTGCTCCGTCATCTCGCGCTGGGCCGGGAACGCCTTGAGCATGCGCTCCACATCGGGGGCATGGCCGTTGACGGCGATGCGCAGGAACTTGCCAAAACGGCATCGCGCCTGCTCCAGGTCCCAGATCTGGTTCACGGTGAGCTGCATGCCGCCGGCAAAGCGGTCGGGCTGCAGCTTGCCCATGACGATGATCAGCGCGTCGTCCTTGAGCAGGTGCTTGTGGGCGTTGATCAGGGCCTCGTCGGCGCGGGCCTCGATCACGCCCGATTTGTCATCGAGCTTGAACAGCGCGAGCTTGCCGCGCTGGCCGTTGATGACACGAAAATCCCCCACGATGCCGGCCAGAAGCTGCGGCTCGCGGGTGTCGATCAGGTCGTCGATCTGGCGCCTGGCGAAGCGGCGCACCTCCAACGCCACTTCGTCGAACAGGTGGCCCGACAGGTAGAAACCGATGGCCGTCTTCTCGAGTGTGAGTTGTTCCTTCACGCCCCAGGGCATCGCGTCCACCAGATCGGGAGGCTGCGAACTCGAGCCATGGCCATCCCCGTCACCCATGTCGAACAACCCGGTCTGGTTGGCGTTGGCCTGGGTGGCAATGGCGAAATCGAAGGCGCGGTCGATGGACGCGACCAGCGCGGCGCGGTTGCGGTACAGGTTGTCGAACGCGCCGGCCTTGATGAGCGCTTCGAGGCAACGCTTGTTCAGCCGCGTGCGGTCCACCCGCACGCAGAAGTCGAACAGGCTGGTGAACGGGCCGTCCTGCATGCGGGCCGCCACGATGGCCTCGATGGCCTGCTGCCCGGTCCCCTTGATGGCACCCAGGCCGTAGCGGATCAGCTTGTCGGACACCGGCTCGAAACGGTGCACGCCGCGGTTCACATCGGGCGGCTCGAAAGCCACACCCAAGCGGCCGGCATCTTCGAACAACACGCGCAGCTTGTCGGTGTCGTCCATCTCGACCGTCATGTTGGCGCAGAAGAACTCGGCCGTGAAGTGCACCTTGAGCCAGGCCGTGTGGTAGGCCAGCAGCGAGTAGGCGGCGGCATGCGACTTGTTGAAGCCGTAACCCGCGAACTTCTCCATCAGGTCGAATACTTCGTCGGCCTTGCCCTGGTCGATCTGGTTCCTGGCCGCGCCGTCACGGAAAATCTGGCGCTGCTCGGCCATCTCCTCGGGCTTCTTCTTGCCCATGGCCCGACGCAACATGTCGGCGCCACCGAGCGAATAGCCGCCCAGGATCTGGGCCGTCTGCATCACCTGCTCCTGGTAGACCATGATGCCGTAGGTCTCGGACAACATCGTGGCCACCATGGGGTGCGGGTATTCCACGGGCTCGCGCCCGTTCTTGCGCGCCACGAAGGTCGGGATCAGGTCCATCGGACCCGGCCGGTACAGGGCGTTGAGCGCAATCAGGTCTTCCAGGCGTGTCGGCTTGGCGTCGCGCAACATGCCCTGCATGCCGCGCGATTCGAACTGGAACACGGCTTCGGTGAGCCCATCGGAAAACAGCTTGTAGACCTTCGGGTCGTCCAGCGGCAGATTCTCGAAGGCGAAATTCTCCTGCCCCTTGTGCCGGGCCACGATCAAGTCCTTGGCGATCTCCAGGATCGTGAGGGTGGCCAGGCCCAGGAAGTCGAACTTGACCAGGCCGATCGCCTCCACATCGTCCTTGTCGTACTGGCTCACCGCCGAGTCGCTGCCAGGTTGCTGGTACAGCGGGCAGAAGTCGGTCAATTTGCCCGGCGCGATCAGCACGCCGCCGGCATGCATGCCCACGTTGCGTGTCATGCCTTCGAGCTTCTGGGCCAGCGACAGCAGGGTCTTGACATCCTCCTCCTTGGCGAGGCGCTCGGCCAGCAGCGGCTCGGCCTTGAGGGCACCGTCGATGGTGATGTGGGTGCCCGGCTTGTTGGGGATCAGCTTGCTGATGCCGTCGCAGAAGGTGTAGCTCATGTCCAGCACCCGCCCCACATCGCGGATCGCGGCGCGCGCTGCCATGGTGCCGAAGGTGGCGATCTGACTCACCGCGTCGCGCCCGTACTTGAGCTTCACATAATCGATCACCCGGTCGCGGTTGGCCTGGCAGAAGTCGATGTCGAAGTCGGGCATGGACACCCGCTCCGGGTTCAGGAAACGCTCGAACAGCAGGTGGTACTGCAGCGGGTCGAGGTCGGTGATGTTGAGCGAATAGGCGACCAGCGAACCCGCGCCGGAGCCCCGGCCAGGCCCGACCGGGCAACCGTTTTTCTTGGCCCAGTTGATGAAGTCGCCCACGATCAGGAAATACCCCGGGAACCCCATCTTCAGGATGGTGGCAATCTCGAACTCGAGGCGTTCCTCGTACCGCGCACGCTCGCTTTCACGCCGGGCAGCGTCGGGGTACAGGTGCGCCAGGCGCGCCTTGAGGCCCTCATGCGAGGCATGGCGGAAGTATTCTTCCGGCGTCATCTGCTGCCCGTTGACCAGCGGCGTCGGGAAATCCGGCAGTTGGGGTTTGCCCAGCACCAGTGTCAGGTTGCAGCGCTTGGCAATCTCCACGGCGTTGGCCAGCGCCGAGGGCAGGTCCGCAAACAGGGTGGCCATCTGCGCGCTGGTCTTGAAATACTGCTCCCGCGTGAAACGGCGCACGCGTCGGGCATTGCCCAGAATTTCGCCATCGGCGATGCAGACCCGGGCTTCGTGCGCTTCGTAATCCTCTTCGGCGGTGAACTGGATGGGGTGGGTGGCGACCACCGGCAAACCCATACGCGCCGCCAGTTGCACCGCGGCGGCCACGTGGCGCTCGTCGTCGACGCGACCCGCGCGCTGCAACTCCACATAAAAACGGTGCGGGAACAGGCCGCCCAGTTGCAACGCGACCTCATGGGCACGGGCCATGTCGCCCTGTACCAGCGCCTGGCCGAGGGGCCCGGCCTGGGCACCCGACAGGGCAATCAGGCCTTCACCCAACTCCTCCACCCACGACCACTTGACAACCGGTTGGGCACGCCCGACGTTGCGGGTGTAGGCACGGGCCAGCAATTCCGAGAGGTTCAGGTAACCCTGGCGGTTCTGCACCAGCAGCAACATGCGCGACAGCACCTGCGCATCCTTGCCCAGGCCTTCGAAGACCACCTCGGCGCCGATCAGCGGTTTGACGCCCGCGCCCCGTGCAGCCTTGTAGAACTTGATGGCGCCAAACAGGTTGTTGAGATCGGTGATCGCCAGCGCTGGCTGGGCGTCACTGGCGGCGACCTGGACAATATCGTCGATGCGGTTGGTGCCATCCACGACGGAGAACTCGGTGTGCAGGCGCAGGTGTACAAACATCGCCTGATTGTAGTTTTGCGCGCCGCCCGGATGACGGGCCAAGCACCCCTGGGACCTGCTTCAAGGCGTGACTTGGCTCCAATTGGCCGAACTTGCTCACCCGTCAACGCTGGAACCGGGCGGCGACGTCGGCGACGCGTTGGCCGAACAGCCGGGCGGTCTCCAGGTCTCCACTGGCCATGTCACCGGCCCCTCCGTCGGAGGGGGACTGGGCCATTGCGCCGCTGTAACACGCCAGGTTGTTGATGTCGCGGCGGGTCGCGCCTTTGGTGTTGCTGGGCAACAGGCCCTGGCTGACCCAGATCATGCCGTGTTGCATGGCCAGCGCAAACAGGCTGTTCAGCGTCGCGAGCTTGTCGCCATTGAGGCCGGCGCCACAGGTGAAGCCGGCTGCGATCTTGTCTTTCCAGGCCTGCACGTACCACTGCTTGCTGGAGGCGTCGGCAAATTTCTTGAACTGCCAGCTGACGTTGGCCATGTAGGTCGGCGAGCCGAAGATGATCGCGTCTGCGTCAGCCAGTGTGTCCCAACCGCCTGCGGGCAGGTTGCCGTCGGCGTCGATCTCGACCAGTTCCGCGTTTGCACCATCCGCCACGGCCTGCGCCATGCGCAAGGTGTGACCGTAACCGGAATGAAACACCACTGCCACTGTTGCCATCTTGGGCCTCTACACAAATGGGGGAAAGGATCCATCAACACGGCGGCCGTGGACCCACCCAAGCGTACCCGATAGGATGCAGCCGCCGCATACCCTCAGGCCGGAACGTCACTCAGGCGGCCAGATTCAGGCCTGCGCCCGAGGCGCCCGCACGCTTGCCGTCCAGGCTGAATGCGCCTGCGCCATGCGCCGCCAGTACCAGCAACCCACCGACCACGGCGATGTTCT
>JAYVRP010000088.1:0-2590 GCA_043776215.1 Rhodoferax sp.
GGTCTCAACATCATTGCCGCCATCCTGCAGGCCGAGGTGATCGAGCGCATCCTCAAGCACCTCTCTGCGCCACGGCTGAGGTGAATCGCGCCCAACGACTGCGCTGCACAGATGGCGAACCGGCCGGTGACGACACACTATTTGCCGATGGCGAATGACTCGAAAAAGTGCCGCGAACGACACCACAACGCCAAAGACGAGGGCCATGTTCACAGAGGCCTCCCACACCACGACCCAGCCGTGACGCGGCTGGGTCAGGCCAGTGCATGCACGCGGCAAATCATGCGCCAACCGGCGCGAAACGCACCACGGCTACCGGGGGCAGATCGCGCGATACGGCAAGCCAGCTTTCCCCTGCGTCCGCGCTGACCCACAAGGCGCCGGTCGTGGACGCCATGGCCAGGGTACGGCCGTCGCCTGTGATGTCCAGCCCATGGCGGTACACCAGGTGACAGGCATGGTCTTGCGGCAAGCCCGCGCCAAACGCCGTGAAGCTCTTGCCGCCGTCGTCGGTGCGATTTACCACCATCTTTCCGTCCACCGGGATGCGCAGCACGTCCGCCACGGCCGGAACAAACCAGGCGCGTTGCGGATTGTGCGGATCGGTCGCCACTGCAAAGCCGAAGCCCGAAGGTTGCGGCGAGGAAACAGCCTCCCAGTGGCGCGCGCCGTCCACCGAGCGGTAGATGCCGC
The DNA here is from genome assembly GCA_043776215.1 of Rhodoferax sp. Taxonomy (GTDB): domain Bacteria; phylum Pseudomonadota; class Gammaproteobacteria; order Burkholderiales; family Burkholderiaceae_C; genus CAISIP01. Next base: position 694 of record JAYVRP010000088.1, read on the forward strand.
AGTGGTGCTGCACCCACAGACTGTCGGGCTTGGCGGCGCACTGCACCATGATGTGAGGGTCTTGTATGTTGCCGTCTTCAGCGCTTTCGGCCGGCATGAAGTCGGCCCTCATGCCACGCGCCGTCAACTCCCAGTTGCCACCCCCATCGTGGCTCTGCCACACCCCGCCGCAAGAGATCGCAATGGAGATGTGGCGCGCGTCGCGCGGGTCCACCAGGACCGAATGCACACCGGCGTAGTCGTTTCCGCCGCCCATCCACTGCCTGCGCCCCGGCTGCTCCCACAAGGGCGTGTTGAGCTGCCAGCTTGTGCCGCCGTCTTCCGACTTGAACAGCCCAGCCGGCATACACCCGGCCCACAGCGTGCCGGGCTCGGCGGCGCCCCCGGCCGTCAGCGACCACACCATGTCCACGTTCCAGGGCGTGTCGTCGTTCGCCCAGGGCCCTTCGGTCGGTTTGGTGGGGAAGGCCGGCGCGGCAATTTCAACCCAGTTCGCGCCATGATCGGTGCTCTTGCGCAGCTTGACGCCAAAGTGCCCCATGCGCAGTGCGCAGTACCAGGCACCGTCGCGCGGGTCGGCCAGCACCTGCGTTACAGGCTCTCCGGCAAAGTGGTGTGCTGCGATGTTCCAGGCGGCGCCCGCTCCGCGCACACCAAAAAGACCCTTGCGGGTTCCGACCAGCAATGTGTTCATTTCTTGTCTCCTACGCGGTGGCGGTGGCGCTCAGCCACCACTCAAGGCCTGCACCACCAGTACCCGGTCCCCGGATTGCACTGGCTGCGTCAGGGTGACCCGGTCTTGCACCATTTGCTTGTTCACGAACACGGCCACGTGTTTGCGCACGCAGTGCTGATCGTCAAATACATAGTGCGCCAAAGCCGGAGCCGCCAGCAAGGCGGCATCGAGCACCTCGCGCAGGGTTCCTGGCGGCACGGTCTGCGCCGGGCAATCCACATGGCGACGCAGACTGGGTGCAAATTCGACAACAGTCATGGTGTGGGTTTCCAAGTGCACAGCATACCGATTCTGGTGCCAGCCTCGCCCGGCTGACGCCGGCGCAGCACTCTTGGCGATGCTCACAAGCATCGGCTTCGCGCCAAATTCTGCCAGCAATACTAACTTTTTTCGTTACCACGCGCGAAGCCATGTGATCGTTTTGCCTGGGTCCATGACGAAGATTCGAAACACGCCTTCGAGATCAGTGACGACACCTGCAAGGTGTTCTGCAAAATGCTGGGAAGTGGTCATCCACCAAACGATCAGGGTCAGTTGTTGGCTGAGGCACGGGCCTCGACCCCCGCCCTCACGAAGCACCGCGCAATGATCAACGAGTGATTCGCACTGACGCCGCGCTCCGCTCGGCCTTGCCGTGAAAGACGGCTTCGATATTGTTGCCCTCCGGGTCCAGCACAAACGTCGCGTAGTAGCCAGCGTGGTAGACGCGTTCCCCGGGGCTGCCGTTGTCCCTGCCGCCATGCGCCATGGCGGCTTTGTAGAACGCATCCACCATGGCCCGGACTTGCGCCTGGAAGCACACGCCGTCGAGTTGCCCCTTGCCCAACACCATCTGCGCAAACCGCGCGTAGTCCATCGCGGTGCCCACCATGCCGCCGCCGGACTCCACCTCGGGCGCCTCGCGCACCTGCCCATCACCATCAGCTCCGCGCCCTCCGGGTCTTTCGCAAACGGCCCCACGATGCGGCAATGGTGGGCCGGCGGCACCCAGAAGCCCGTGTCCGCCATGCGCAAGGGCGCCAGGACGTGTTGCTGCAGATCCCCGCATTCGGCTCTTTGCGGCGACTCGTAGTTCGGTCTGCGTTGACGTTGGCGCGCGTCGCGGCAGGCGCAGCCCGGCGCGGGCTCAACCTGGAGCGGTCGGGCGCTGAACGCGCCGAC
>JAYVRP010000089.1:0-8555 GCA_043776215.1 Rhodoferax sp.
ATTGCTGGCGCCACAAGACGCCGGTGATCTACCGTGCAGCAGCGCAGTGGTTCATCCGCATGGACGAGGGTGTTGGCGTCTTCACCAAGGACAAGGCCCTGCGAACATTGCGCCAATTGGCGTTGGACGCCATCGAGCAGACGGCGTTTTATCCTGAGAACGGCAAGGCCCGCCTGCGCGACATGATCGCCGGGCGCCCGGACTGGTGCATCAGTCGCCAGCGCAACTGGGGCGTGCCATTGCCATTCTTTATCCATCGGGATTCGGGCGAACTGCACCCGCGCACCATGGAAATTCTTGACATCGCAGCCGCCCTGGTCGAGTCCGGGGGCGTCGAGGCGTGGAGCAAGGCCACATCCGAATCAATCATCGGGGCCGATGACGCTGCGCTCTACGCCAAGAGCAATGACATCCTGGAAGTCTGGTTCGACTCCGGCACCACCCACACGACCGTGCTCAAAGGCTCGCACCCGGGAAGCGGCCATGCCCAGGGGCCCGAGGCCGACCTGTACCTGGAAGGCCACGACCAGCACCGGGGCTGGTTCCATTCGTCGCTGCTGACTGCCTGCGCCATGGTTGGACGGGCGCCTTACAAGGGCTTGCTGACCCATGGCTTCACGGTCGACAGCCATGGCCGCAAGATGAGCAAGAGCCTGGGAAACGGCGTGGATCCACAGGAAACGTCACGCAAGCTGGGCGCCGAAATCATCCGGCTGTGGGTGGCAGCCAGCGACTACTCTGGCGACATTGCCGGCGACGACAAAATTCTGGCCCGGGTGGTGGACACCTACCGTCGGATTCGCAACACGCTGAAATTTCTGCTGGCCAATACCAGTGACTTCGACCCCGCAGCAGATGCCGTACCCCTGGCGCAGATGCTGGAGATTGATCGTTACGCGTTGGCGCAGGCTTCGACACTGCAGGCCGACATCCTGGCCCACTACAAGGTCTACGAATTTCATCCGGTGGTGGCCAAGCTGCAGGTCTACTGTAGCGAAGACCTGGGTGCCTTCTACCTTGACATTCTCAAGGATCGCCTCTACACCAGCGCACCGAAATCGCTGGCGCGACGGAGCGCGCAAACCGCGCTGTGGCAGATCACCCAAGCCATGCTGCGTTGGATGGCGCCATTCCTGAGCTTCACCGCCGAGGAGGCGTGGAAGCTGGTGGGAACGTCGGAATCCATTTTCATGGAGACCTTCTCGACCCTGGCCGATCCCGACGAGGCTTTGCTGGCCAAATGGGCGCGCATCCGCGAGATCCGCGATGTCGCCAACAAGGAGATCGAGTCCGTGCGCGCCGAAGGCCGGGTCGGCTCCTCGCTGCAGGCGACTCTCTCGCTGGGTGCGCCATCGGCAGACCTTGCCTTGCTGAGTTCGCTGGGCCAAGACCTGAAATTCGTGTTCATCACGTCCGCGGCCGTGTTATACGAGCACGACCGCTTGTCGGTGCAGGTCGCACCCTCCACGGCGGTGAAGTGTGAGCGCTGCTGGCACTACCGCGACGATGTCGGCCAGGAGCCGGCGCACCCGTCGCTGTGTTCACGCTGCACCGGCAACCTGTTTGGCTCCGGTGAAGACCGCAGGTTTGCCTGATGGCCAAACTGCAACGCCCAACATCCGGCGGCATGTTGCCCTGGCTGGCCATGTCGCTGATCATCCTCATCGTGGATCAGTTCACGAAAGTCATGATCACCGGATACTACAAGCTCGGCGACAGCACCTACGTGACGAGTTTCTTCAACCTGGTGCGGGTGCACAACGAGGGTGCCGCTTTTTCGTTTCTTGCGGGCGCCTCCGGGTGGCAGCGTTGGCTGTTCACGGGCATCGGCGTGGCGGCGACGCTGTTCATCGTGTGGATGTTGCGTGCCCACTCCGGGCAACGCCTGTTTGCTTTTGCCATGGCCTGCATCCTGGGTGGCGCGATTGGCAACGTGATCGACCGGGTGGCGTACGGTCATGTGGTGGATTTCCTGCAGTTTCACTACGCAGGCTGGTACTTTCCCTCTTTCAACGTGGCGGACAGCGCGATTACCATCGGGGCTGGTGCCCTGATTCTGGACGAGGTTCTGCGGGTTCGGCGCGCCAGGTAAGGAACGACTTGACCCACCTGCTCAACCTTCTCGCCGCCATTGCCCTGCTGGTGTGGGGCACCCACCTGGTGCGCACAGGCATCCTGCGCGTGTTTGGCGCCACGCTGCGCAACGTACTGGCCAAAAGTGTCAGCAACCGATTCAATGCGGTGCTATCGGGCTTGGGCGTGACGGCTGTCGTGCAGTCCAGCACGGCCACAGCACTCATCGTCGCGTCCTTTGTCGGCAAGGAGTTGATGACCCTGCCGTCCGCCCTGGCGGTCATGCTCGGTGCCGACATGGGCACCAGCTTGATGGCGGTGGTGTTCTCGCGCGACCTGTCCTGGTTGTCACCGCTGTTCATCCTGGTCGGCGTGGTGCTCTTCATCTCCCGCCAGTCGACCACCGTGGGGCGTGTAGGGCGCGTGCTGATCGGGCTGGGCTTGATGCTGCTGGCGCTGAGTTTGGTGAAAGTGTCAGCGGAAGTGTTGACCAAGGCTCCAGCCATCAAAGCACTGCTCGGCTCCCTCAGCAGCGACCTGCTGCTCGAAATCACGGTCGGAGCAGTCTTGTCCGTCCTGTCTTATTCGAGCCTTGCCATCGTGTTGTTGACTGCCGCGCTCGCCACCAGCGGTGTGATACCGATCGACGTGGCGCTGGGGCTAGTGCTCGGTGCCAACCTTGGCAGTGGCCTGCTGGCCGTGCTGACGACGCTCAGCGCCAATGTGCAAACGCGCCAGGTGCCCCTGGGCAACCTCGTCTTCAAGGCTATTGGGGTCGCAGTGGCCGCGCCCTTCGTCGGACTGTGGCTTCAGGCCACGCGGCCCTTCTTGCCCGATCTGGCCACCACGGTCGTGCTGTTTCACCTGAGTTTCAATATCGTGGTTGCGTGTATCTTCATCGGACTCACTGCGGTGGTCGCGCGCTGGGTCAACAAACTGCTGCCCAAGCCGGAGCGCACCACGGTGGCCGGGCGGCAACGGCATCTGGACCCCACAGCGCTGGCCACACCATCGCTGGCCATTTCCTGCGCGGTGCGCGAGTCCATGCACCAGGCCGATGTGGTCGAGTCGATGCTCACCGGCATGTTTCGGGTCATCAAGCACAACGACCGCAAGCTCTCCGAAGACCTGCGCAAGATGGATGACACGGTCGATGAGCTGTACACGGACATCAAGTACTACCTGACCAAGATATCACGCGAAGCCCTGAGCGAAAACGAAGGCCGCCGCTGGACCGACATCATCAGCTTCACCATCAACATGGAGCAGATCGGTGACATTGTCGAGCGCATATTGATCGACATCGAGGACAAGAAAATCAACCCCGGGCGAGAGTTTTCCGAGGCCGGTATTGCCGAAATCAGCGACCTGCATGCCCGCCTGGTGGACAACCTGCGGCTGGGCATGAGTGTGTTCCTGCATGGCAACCTGCGGGATGCGCAGAAACTGCTGGAGGAAAAAACGCGTTTCCGGGATCTGGAGCGCGAGTATGCGTCTACCCATCTGGGCCGGCTGGCCGTCAACACCGTGCAGAGCATTGAAACCAGTTCCCTGCACCTGGACCTGATCAGCGACCTGAAGCGGATCAATTCGCATATCTGTTCGATCGCCTATCCGATTCTCGACTCCGCCGGAGCGCTGGCACCCAACCGCTTGCGCCAGTCCGTGCTGCTCGACAACCAGCAATAAGGCATGGCCGCAGGCCGATGACCAGGCCAGCGGGTGCGGGACCTGTTCGCGGCGGCACGCTCAGCTCTGCCATCATTCCCCAGCCTTTGCATGGCGGCGTGCAAGCGCGCTCGGTCGCGCGACATTCTCACCTTTGAAACAAGAACCGCACCTGCAGGTGCCGTTCTCTGGAAGGGCATGCAGCTCGTCAGTCTTCGACGAAGGTCTCTTCGCGCTTCTTCTTCACTGATGGCAGCAAGACGATTGTCAGCAGCAGGGCTGCCACGGCGAGCAGGCTGGCCGACAAGCCCCGGGTCACAAATACAGTCCAGTCACCACGCGACAACAGCAACGCTCTGCGCAGGTTTTCCTCCATCATCGGGCCCAGGATAAAGCCCAACAGGAGTGGCGCGGGTTCACAACCCAGTTTCACAAAGAGGTAACCGATGAATCCGAAAAGGCCCACCAACCAGATGTCAAAGGTATTGTTGTTTGTCGAATAAACACCAATGGCACAGAACAGCACGATTGCCGGGAACAACCAGCGGTAAGGCACTGTCAACAGTTTGATCCAGATGCCGATCAGCGGCAGGTTCAGCACGATCAGCATGGCGTTGCCGATCCACATCGATGCGATCAGCCCCCAGAATAGTTCCGGGTTACTGGTCATGACCTGGGGCCCAGGCTGAATGTTGTGAATAGTCATCGCACCCACCATCAAGGCCATCACGGCATTGGGCGGAATACCGAGGGTCAGCAGCGGAATGAACGAGGTCTGCGCTGCGGCATTGTTGGCGGCTTCCGGCGACGCGACGCCACGAATGTTTCCTTGCCCGAACGGCACTTCGCCGGGATGCAGCTTGGTCTTCTTCTCGAGCGTGTAAGCGGCAAAGGAGGCCATCACGGCACCGCCCCCCGGCAGAATACCCAGCATGGACCCCAAGGCCGTCCCGCGCAACACGGCCGGAATCATCAGTTTGAAATCCTGCATGGTCGGCCAGAGTCCCTTGACCTCGGCCGTAAACACCTCGCGCTCGTCTTCGTGTTTGCCCAGATTGCTGATGATTTCGCCGTACCCAAAAACGCCCATGCCGATGACGATGAAACCGATGCCATCGGTCAGCTCCGGAATATCGAAACTGAAGCGGGCGACACCCGAGTTGACATCCGTTCCGACCAACCCCATCAGTAGTCCCAACAAGATCATCGCCACCGCCTTCAGCAGTGAGCCAGATGCCAGCACCACAGCCCCGATCAGACCCAAAATCATCAGTGAGAAATATTCCGCCGGACCGAACTTGAAGGCCACTTCGGTCAGCGGCACCGCAAAAGCGGCCAGAATCAAGGTCCCCACGCAGCCAGCAAAAAACGACCCCAGCCCCGACGCGGCAAGAGCGGGTCCCGCTCGCCCCTTTCTTGCCATCTGGTACCCGTCGATCACTGTGACGACCGAGGACGATTCACCGGGCAGATTGACCAGAATGGCGGTAGTGGACCCACCGTACTGCGCACCGTAATAGATGCCCGCAAGCATGATCAATGCCGATAAAGGAGGCAGGGCGTACGTCGCCGGCAACAGCATGGCGATGGTCGCCAAGGGGCCGATACCCGGCAGCACCCCGATCAACGTGCCCAGCAGACAGCCTATGAAGGCATACAAAAGGTTGATGGGAGTGACCGCCGCACCAAAACCGATCGCAAGGTTGTGAAACAAGTCCATGGATTTTCCTTAGCCTGTGATGAAAGCAGGCCACACTGGGAACTGCAGCTTGAGCAACACGATGAATGTGAGGTAGCAAGTGATGGACAACACGGTGGCCAGAACGATGACCTCCTTGAGCTTGAACTCCTCACCCGCCATCGCAGCCACGATCGTCAGCGCGTAGATCGCCGCGATCATGCCCATCGCAGGCAATTTGATACTCGGCAAGCCGCCTAACAAAAGGCCAAAAAGCAAGTTCGCCGCGATGATGAACACCAGCGGCTTCCAGGCCCAAGTGCCAACCTTGTCTCCATCGACCGTCGCCACCACCAGTGATTTGAATGTGATGACGCCGCCCAGGATGGCCATCAGCACACCCAGAAGCAACGGAAAGTAGCCCGGCCCCATACGCGCGCCGTCGCCAATCTTGTAACTGGTGGCCCCCCACGCAAAGGCGATGCCGGTGACCATGAACATGAGGCCGGCGAAAAAGTCTTTTTGACTCTTGATACCCATTCGATGTCTCCTCAGACGGTATTTTCCCTGCGCCATTGTGCACGTGAACAGGTGGCTTCCACCATGTGGATTTCACCTATGTCATTCGCGCGACAGCCGTGCAACGTGTTCCCGCTCATACCAGAGGCGGCGTGGACGAGAGCACTTCCGCCATCACCGTCTGGCCTTCCGCGACCCGCAAGGCGCCGGCCAGGCGCAGCGGACGCATGCCATCCTGCACGGCCTGGCGGCGCAGGGCATCGATGCTGGGTTCGCGTGTGACGGTCTCCTTGAAGGCTTCGCTCACCACCAGCAACTCGTACAGCCCCATGCGGCCCAGGAACCCGGTCATGCGGCAATCCACGCAACCCACCGGCTTGAAGGGGCGATAACCACCGTTGATCTGCCAGGGTTTGATGGCTTCGTCGAGTGCCGTTCGCGGCGTGGCTTCGTCCCGCACCTTGCACTGCTTGCACAGGGTCCGGACCAGGCGCTGGGCCAGCACGCCGAGCAAGGTGGCGTTGATCAGATACGAAGGAATACCCAGTTCCAGCAGGCGGCTCACCGCGGAAGGTGCGTCATTGGTATGCAGCGTGGAGAACACCAGGTGCCCCGTCAGCGCCGCCTGCACGGCCATCTCGGCGGTCTGCAGGTCGCGGATCTCGCCCACCATGATGATGTCCGGGTCCTGCCTCATCAGCGCCCGCAGCCCTTCCGTGAAGCTGAAATCGAGTTGCGGCTGCACCTGCGTCTGGTTGAAGGACGGCTCGATCATCTCGATCGGGTCTTCCACGGTGCTCACATTGACCTCTTCGGTGGCAATGCGCTTGAGTGTGGAGTACAGCGTGGTGGTCTTGCCCGAACCCGTCGGCCCGGTGACCAGGATGATGCCGTGCGGTCGCTTCACCAGCGTCTCCCAACGCTGCGCGTCATGGGCCGAAAAGCCGAGTGCGTCCAGGTCCTTGACGACGTTGTCGGGGTCGAAGATGCGCATCACCATCTTTTCGCCGAACGCGGTGGGCAAGGTGGAGATGCGCATCTCGATCTCGTCGCCACGTGGATTGCGCGTCTTGATGCGGCCGTCCTGCGGCCGGCGCTTCTCGACCACGTCCATGCGGCCCAGCAATTTGATACGCGCCGTCATGGCATTGAGCACGCCCATCGGCATCTGGTAGACCGGATGCAAGACGCCATCGATACGAAACCGGATCACACCCTGCTCGCGCCGCGGCTCCAGGTGGATGTCGCTGGCACGCTGGTCGAATGCGTATTGCCACAACCAGTCGACCACCTGCACCACGCCCTGGTCGTTGGCGTCGAGTTGCTTGTTGGCCTTGCCCAACTCCACCAGTTGCTCGAAACTGGCACCGCCACTGTTGCCGCCCGCTTTCATGGCCGCACGCACCGACTTGGCCAATGCGAAAAATTCAGCCGTGAAACGCGAAATTTCGTTCGGGCTGGCCAGGACGCGGCGCACTGCACGACGAGATTGCCGCTCCACCTCCGCCACCCAGTCGGTGATGAACGGCTCTGCGGTCGCCACCACCACTTCGTTCGGGCTCACCTGCACCGGCAAGATACGGTGGCGCTCCGAATAGGCGGCTCCCATGATGTCGGCGATCTTGCCGACATCGACCTTGAGCGGGTCGATGCGCAGGTAGTCGATGCCTGCGCGGCCTGCCAGCCACTGGGTCAACGACTCGATGTCAAGCGCCCGACCGTCCGCAGCGCGACGCATCGACACACTGGCCAATCGCACCAGCGGATGCTGGGCACTCTCGGCCTGGGCACAACGCGCGATCGTGCGTTGCGCTTCGTCATTGGCGATGACACCATCGGCATGCAGCCACTCGACCAGGCTGCGCCAGTCCAGCGGACCGACATGGGGGGGCCTTGATATAGCCCGGGGTTTGGCAGTGGCAGTCATGCGGATACCAGGGGCTTGAGCACCCTGACCCACTGCGCCGCGGGCAATCCCCACGATTTTTCCGCGGCTTCGGCCCGCGCGGTCCAATCAGGGCGTGAGGGCCGCGACGGGGTTTTCTGCGCCAGAACCACGGTGTTGCCCTCCCGCGTCGCCTTGAATGGCCAGATGGAGGCATGGCCAAATGCAGCGGCAATCTTTTCCACGCTGCGCGGATAACTCGACGCGCGGCCAAACAGGTTCACCGTCATGCAGCCGTCGTCGGTCAGCAGACGCCGGCAATCGGAATAGAACCTTTCCGAATCCAGCACCGGTGCGGCCGCATCGTGGTCGTACAGATCCACGTGCAGGGCATCCACCGTGCCCCACCATTTCGGGTTCCCAATTTCTTGCTCCGCATCGGCCAGTACCACCTGCATCCTCCCATTGTCGGCAGGCAACTTGAACCAGCCTCGACAGGCCACCAGCACCTTGGGATTGATCTCGATCGCGGTGGTCTGCATGCGCAGCACCTTGGAGCAGAACTTGGTCAGAGAGCCAGCCCCCAGGCCCAGTTGCATGGCGCGCCGCCGGCCCACGCTGGCAGGGTCCACAAACAACAACCAGGCCATCATGCGCTGGATGTACTGGTGCACCAGCTCCTGTGGTGCATCGAGGTTCATCGAGCCCTGGATCCAGATCGAATCCAGATGC
>JAYVRP010000090.1:0-2585 GCA_043776215.1 Rhodoferax sp.
CGGTCCAGCCAGAATTCGGTCGCAGCACATATGGATCATGGCCTTGCGTTTGCCAGCAGGCGCCTTGTTACCCGATTTAGCCATATTGATTCCCCCAAAAGGTATTGTGAAAGGTTCAACGGCGGTCAACCACACCTTCTGTTCCAGGACTGATCTGAACCTTGTCAGGCTGGACGTCAGTTTGGCTAACCGATCACAATATAGCGCTCATCTCCGCCAACGTCCATCCAATTCAGCGACCGGCAACTTTTGTCCGCTTTTGGAAGATGCCTCCCTTGGAAGGGGGGGCCAAGTAGGTCATCGATCCCACGCGCTGAACATCGTTCACCGGAATTCATGGCGTCGTTCCCCGGGGAATTCGATTGACTGTGCCGCATCCCGGGTCGCATCGTCGAGATCTTCCGCCTCACCCGCCCCCGGTTCATCGGTGCACTCGCCCGTTTCGGCTGGAACTGCCTGGCGCATGCCCGCAGGCGCGCGGCAGTCAACTTGCCTGTGGCGCCACTGCAAAGGTGAGCGCCCCCGTGCCATACCCAGCGATCAGGTATTGCCATTCTTCTTCACGCCATGCGAAGCTGGCGTCGAGCCGCAGTTCCTTGCGTAATGAACGCTGCAGTCGGTCGAGGTTGGCCTGTTTCCAGTCGTCGCCGCATCGCACGGCGCACTTGTCGAAGTCGACGATCCAGGCTTTGCCGGCGGCGTCGAGCATCAGGTTGTGGCAGTTCAGGTCCGAATGCCAGACCTGGGCGTCATGCAGTTGGCGCATCGCGCGGCCCAGGGTGTGCCACTCCGGTGGTGTCAGGGCGTGCTGCTTGTGCAGCAGTGCGGCCACGTCGTGTGCGTCCGGAATACGCAGCACCAGGATGTCGGCGCGGTACCACGCGCCAGCGACCCGCCGCATGCGGGCAGCGCAGGCGCGCGGCACAGGCAAGCCCTGCGCGGACAAGCGCGCGAGCAGACTGAATTCGGCCATGGCGCGGGTGGTGCGCAGTGCCTGGGCCAGGAACAGGTCCCGGCTGAGGTGTGCCATCAGGCCACCGCGGTAGTAGTGCCGCAGCAGGTAGTCCTGGCGGGTATCGGAGACGCTATGCACGTTGCCCCGCCCGGCTGCGCGCGGGGTCACGCTGCCGTGCTGGCGCCACCAGTCGAGATCGAACAGGCGCGGGTCGGCGGTGGCGAAGAACGCCGGGTCTGCCCAGACCACGTCAGGGCCGCGCCGGGCCGACAGTGGCGGGCTGGCAAGTTGTTGCGCGTCGGCCGGCAGCAGCGCCTGCAATTGCGCCAGCGTGCGTGCCGTTGCGCCGCTCATGCTCTGGTAGACGGACTGGCCAGAGGCGGCGAGACGGTCGGCCAGTGTGCCGTCCAGGAGGATCGCCTGGAACTGGCCGAATACGGCGTCTGCATCGGGCGCGGGCGGCAGGGCACCGGCCTCGCGCAAGGCGCTGTAGATCACGGCGAAGTTGCTGGTGTGGGGCCCGGCGATCACGGGCACATCCTGGCACAGCGCTTCGAGCGGATTGTGGCCACCGCGGCGCACCAGGCTGCCTCCGATGAAGCAGGCATCGGCCACGCCGTACCAGCGCATCAACTCGCCCATGGTGTCGCCCAGCAGCACCTGCGTGTCGGGGCCCGGTGCCTGACCCCGGCTGTGGCGGCAGTAACGCAAGCCCGCTGCCTCCAGCAGACCGGCCACCGCGTCAAAGCGTTCGGGGTGCCGGGGCACCAGCACCAGCAACGTCTGCGGGAACTGCTGAAGATGGCGCTGAAACGCATCAAGCAGCGCTTCGTCCTCCCCGGCATGGGTGCTGCCGGCCACCAGCACGGCGCGAGTACCCAGGGCCAGGCGCGTGGCGCTGATGGTCTTGGCAAGGTCCGGCCCCACACGCACGTCGGACTTGATGTTGCCGGTGACATGCAGTCGCTGGGCGGGGACGCCGAGCGCACGGAACCGCTGTGCAGTGACCACGTCTTCGGCGCATACGAGCCGCAATGTGGCGAGTGCTGGCACCATCAGCGTCTTCCAGCGCCGGTACCCGGCAGCGGAGCGCTCCGACAGGCGCGCATTGACCAGGGCCACGGGAACCCCCTGGCACTGCGCCTGGTACAGGAAATTCGGCCACAACTCGCGCTCCATCAGCAGTACCAGGCGGGGTTGCAGGTGGGCCAGAAAGCGGCGCGTGGCGCCTGCCAGGTCGAGCGGGAAATAGACATGGCCCACCCGCTGGCCAAAGTCGTGCAGGATCTGCCGCGAGCCGGTGGGAGTCGAGCAGGTCAGCACCACCGGGCCCCAGCGGGCATTGGTCAGCAGCTGCTCCACCAGCGGCCGGGCCGCGATGACTTCGCCCACCGAGGCACAGTGCACGACCACACCGTGCCGGCGAGCAGGCGTGTAGGGCAGGAAACCCAGGCGCTCGCGCCAGCGCAGGCGGTAGTCAGGGTCTTTGCGTCCGCGCCACCACAGCCACCCGAGGAGGGGAAGCACTGTGCATCGGGCCAACAGGCGATAGGCCCACAACATGGGTGTCAACGCCAGTGGTCAGCCACCCACTGGGTTGGCGGAACGCGGCGGTACCACTTGCCGCTCT
>JAYVRP010000091.1:0-2583 GCA_043776215.1 Rhodoferax sp.
CTGATGCCGCCACCCACGATCACATAACCATCAAAGAATTCGCGTACCGCACTCACGAACGCGAAGGGCGAAAGGAAACCCGTATGCCCGCCAGCGCCGGCCGATACACACGCCAGGCCGTCGGCACCGGCTGCTACCGCCTTTTTCGCCAGGCCGATGCCGATCACATCGGCAAACACCAGCCCGCCGTAGCTGTGCACCACCTCGACCGCGGGCTTGGGGCTGCCCAAGGCAGTGACCACGATCGGAGGTTTGTACTTGGCAACCAGCGCCAGGTCTTCCGCGAGCCGGGTGTTGGACGAGTGCGTGACCAGGTTGGCGCACCACGGCCCGATCGTGGCGCCGGGCTGTGCATCGCGGGCTTGCGCCAGACCTTCGGTAATCTGGCGCATCCAGGCATCGAGTTGCTCGATCGGCCGTGCGTTGGGTGTGGGGAAGGCGCCGATGATGCCGGCTCTGCAGGCCGACAGCACCAACTCGGGACCGGAGATCAGGAACATCGGCGCGGCAAATACCGGCAGACGCAGCGCGAACGGATAGGTGCGGGAAGTCAGGGTCATGCTGATTACTCCGACGCCTTGAAGCCGGAGATCTTCACGGCTTCGGCCCAGCGTTTCGATTCTGCTTGCGCGAAGCGGGTGAATTCCTCCGGCGTGGACGGCAGGGGCTCGAAACCCATGGCGAGCCACTTGTCGCGGATCTCGGGGCTGCGCAAGGCTTTGACAAATTCAGTGTTGAGCCGTGCGATGACTGCGTCGGGCGTGCCTGCAGGTGCCGCCAGCGAGGCCCAGATGTAGATGTCGAGCTCGGGGTAACCCTGCTCGCGAAACGTGGCCAGGCCGGGCATCAGCGGCGAGCGTTGCGGGCTGGTGATGGCCAGCACCTTGACCTTGCCGGAGTCCACGTGCGGCTTGACCGCCAGCAGCGGCAGGAAGGCCGCATTGACCTGGCCACCGACGAGGTTCTGTACCGCCGGCGGTGTGCCGTTGAAAGGCACATGCGTCATGTCCAGGCCCGCGCGCTGGTTCAGGATGACGCCGGCAAAGTGCGAGGAGTTGCCGGCCGTGAAGGAGGCGAATGACACCTTGCCCGGATGGGCTTTGGCCCAGGCCACGAACTCGGCCACGTTGCTGGCCGGCACACTGGCATGCACCGCCATGACCATGGCCGAACCCAGGAAGTTGGTGACCGGCTTGAAACTTTTCTCGGGGTCGTAGGGCAGCTTGGAGAAGGTGTGCGGGTTGATCGTGAACATGCTGGTGTTGGCCAGCAGCAAGGTCGAACCGTCCGGTGGCGCCTGCATCACGAACTGGGCCGCGATGATGCCGGAGCCGCCGGGCTTGGCCTCCACCAGCAGTGTCTGCCCGGTGTTCTGCTTGTAGACCTCGGCCACCTGGCGCAAGGCGGTGTCGAGTGTGTTGCCGGCGGCAAACGGGACGACGACGCGCAGGGGTTTGTCGCTGGCGCCTTGCGCGGTGGCGCGCGGCAGCCACGTGGCGGCCGGTGCAGCGGCAAGGGCTTGAAGAAGGGAACGTCTTTTCATGGGGCTGGATCAGTGTGCGGGGTCAGAAATGGGCGGCGATAGAGGCCGTGGCGTGGCCAACCAGTGAAAGGAGCTGGTCGGCCACGGCCTGCGGTGCTTCGAGTGGTGTCTGGTGGCCGGCATGGTCGATCCATTGCAGCCGCGCATGGGGCATCAGGGCTTTCAGTTCTTCGGAGGCTGCGGGCGGGGTGACCTTGTCCTCGCGTCCGCAGACGATCAGAGTCGGCAAGGCGCTCGCGACCAGCATGTGCCGGTGGTCGGCGCGCGCGAGGATGGCGCGCGTCTGTCGGACCGCGGCCTCGGCCCCGACCGCATGCAGCATGCGTCGCATGCCATCGACCAGGGCCGTGTTCGACAGGCTGTCCGGGTGCAGGCTGAACGTGATGATGCCCTCCACTGTGCGCTCGAAATTGCGCTCGAGCGCGCGGATGGTCTTCTCCCGCGCGATGCTGGATTCCGGTGTTTCGACGCCGCCGGCGCTGTCCACCAACGCGAGGCCATGGATGCCGTCACGGTGGGATGCCAGCAACTCGATCGCCACGTAGCCGCCCATCGAAAATCCGCAAACCACCAGCGGTGTGCCGGTCGGCAGGTCGGCCACCATGCGCCAGGCGTCGCAGGCCATGGCCGCAATGGAGTCCTGGGTCAGCACCTCGGCGATGCGCATCTCGGGGGCATCCACATGGGTGCGCATGGCCGCGATCACCGGGTCCCAGATGGCCCCGGTGTTGAACATGCCGGGAATCAGCAGCAGCACCGCCTTCATGCCGCCGCCCCCTGCGGAGCGAGCGCGCGTGCCTGCAGGCGCAATTCGCGCTTGAGGATCTTGCCCACCGGGTTACGCGGCAGCGCCGGCACCGGCAGCAGGTACTCCGGCAGCTTGAAGACCGCGACCTGCTGTTCCTTGCGCAGGTAGTCGATGAGGTCCTGCAAGACAAGCGTCCTGCCGTCGGCCACCACCACGCAGGCGCACAGCTTTTCGCCCATGACCGCATCGGGGACACCGACCACCGCCACCTCCTTCACGCCGGGGCAAGCCG
>JAYVRP010000092.1:0-8531 GCA_043776215.1 Rhodoferax sp.
CGAAGCCGGGTGCCCCGGCAGTTGCAGCGACTTGCCGGTGTTCACAATCTGGTCGCCATCGACGCGCAAAATCGAAATATCCGAATCCATGAAGTTACCGACATAGATGTGGCGACCGTCCTGGCTAAACACCACGCCCTCGGGCAGGCCACGTACTTCGACCTACTGGGCAAGTTGGCGCAGTGCCGGTAAGTACCAGTTGAACCTGCACCATCAATGCAGTAGGGCGGGACCGGCCAGGGTTGGGCTGCCTGGCAGCATCTTGCCAAGATCGTCACCTGATCACACATGGCCAACCCAACTTGGCAGGCATGCGGCAGAAAACGACGGAAGAATATGGCGTTTGAAAAGCCTATCCCCGGCCTCGCGCAGGTTCATGGTCGTAACGGAATTCCACCACACAGATGGTGTAAGCGGTACAGTGATTTTTGCAAGACGGTGAATGGTTGGTACGAGCAAGTAGATCCATCTTGCTTTCGCATGGGTATGCCGCATCAAGTCGAAACAAGTCACCAATGTGCGGGTGGCGCCGTGAAGCTTGACAAGTGATCGATGTGGCCGCGCCGGCAATTGAAGCAAGGGAAAGGCGAGTCACCCGCCCTCCAAAATGATCGGGTAACGGCAGTGGATCGTCGGTTGAGAGCACCCAAGCGTCGCGCCAGCGCCGGTAGGTTATGCGCCGACGCGATTGGCTTGAATAGGGGGAGTGACGCGTGTGAGGCGCAGAGCAGTGAATCGCAGAGCAGTAGCCAAACCAAAGCCCCGCGCGCATAATTCCACCGGCCCCGCTTGCCCACATCGGCCGCCTGTGGCGCTACCCAACTCGAGGAGGACACATGCTCCGACACTTGACTATTTCGTTGGTCGCCGGTGCTGCGCTTGGTCTGTCGATGGCTTGGCCGCACCTTGCGTGCGCACAGGCTTACCCTGCAAAACCTATTCGGGTGATTGTTGATACGGCTGCGGGTGGCGTCGTTGACATCTGGGCCAGACGCATCGCGCAGCATATGACGACGTCCTTCAAGCAATCGGTCATAGTGGATAACCGGCCGGGGGCGTCTGGCACCATTGCCGCTGAGGCTGTGGCGAATGCACCACCTGATGGCTATACCGCTTTATTCGCCGGTGTAAATTCGTTAGTGACATTTCCGAGTTCGGGTGGTGTTGTCCGATACGACCCCGTGGGAAGCTTTATTCCCGTGGCCGGCGGAACTCAGGGATATCCACAACTCTTGGCCAACAGCTCGCTCAACATCCGGTCCCTGGCCGACCTTACAGACTTTGCGCGCAAGCAACCGCAAGGGGTTACCTGTGCGACCAGCGGCAACGCGAGCTTCCAACACTTTGCTTGTGAATTGACGGCGCGAGCGCTGGGTATACGTCTGCGCGTGATTCCATACAAGGCGAGTGCGCCGGCCCTTCAGGATGTTGCGAGTGGCCAAGTTCAACTTGCAGTTGGCTTTGCAGCTGAGATCGATGGGCTTGTGACATCTGGGCGGCTGACGCCCATCGCGATTTTCGGGCCAAAGCGATTGCCCAAGAGCCCCTCGGTTCCCACCTTCGAAGAA
The DNA here is from genome assembly GCA_043776215.1 of Rhodoferax sp. Lineage (GTDB taxonomy): Bacteria > Pseudomonadota > Gammaproteobacteria > Burkholderiales > Burkholderiaceae_C > CAISIP01. The sequence continues at coordinate 1,569 of JAYVRP010000092.1, forward strand.
GCGGGGCATTCCAATATGTCCCTGCCATCATTCAACGGGTTTTACTTACCGGCCCGGACTCCCGTAGAGATCGTGGAGCAATTAAACGCGGCCAGCATCGCTGCGCTGCAAAGTCCCGAACTTCAGGAAATCATGCGCACTCTTGGAGCTACCTACATCCCCTACAAGCCAAGCGAGTTTGCGGACTTTGTGCATGGTGAACAAATGCGGTGGAAGCGCAGGTCTGACGACATGGGGATCAAGGCAGAGCAGTGAGTGAGTCACAGGTCCGCGGCGGATTCCAAGCCGTGCTGCAACTGTGGGAAGGCCAATCGCATGGTCAGTACGTGAGCGACATCGCCGCACCTGAGGTCAAGGAATACCACGACGAAGTTGCGCGATTCTTCGACAAGCAACGTCTTGTTGCGGATAGCGGCATGCATCTCCGGTGCCAGCGTGATCAGGTTGACGATCCGGCTGACCTGACTTTGATTCACGTCTTCCGCCATGGCTCGATGCCGAATTCTTGTGCGGCGCAGCAGGCGATATTACTTGTACCAGCGCAGGTTCTGGACTACTCTTCGCCGGTCGAATCAGCAGCCGCCAGATATTGCTGAAGCGAGTGGGTACGGGTTCTGTCTGGCGTTTGACTCGGATGCGAACCAAGCAATTTGAGAGATTTCTCGCACGTCCCCTGTCTTTGTTTGTGAGGCGCCTCCATGAACATCCTGCGATCAATTCTGGCTACCACTGTGGGCCTGCTCGTCGGCTTCAACGCCGTTGCCGAGTATCCAGAGAAGCCTATTCGACTGCTTGTTCCATTCCCGGCCGGCGGCACTGCTGATCAAGCGGCGCGAATCCTTGCCGAGCCGCTTTCCAAGGCGCTTGGGCAAACGGTCATTGTGGAGGCGCACCCAGGTGCTGACAGCCAAACTGGCACTACAGAAGCGGCGCGTGCTGCGCCGGACGGCTATACGCTGCTCGCGGGCTCTTTGACGGGTCTGAACTATGTACCCGCGGTGCGCAAGTCTCCACCCTATGATCCAACTCGCGACTTTACGTTAATCACAAAGCTGTACGACACAGCTTTCATGCTCTTTGTACACCCCAGCCTGCCAGTCAAATCGGTAGGCGAATTGCTGGAATACATTCGTGCCAACCCTGGAAAACTGTCCTACGGTACTGGCACCGCGACCGCAATACTTGCCTCTTCGGAGTTAATGGCGGCTGCCAAAGCGCCGATGGTGCACGTGCCCTACAAGGGTGACATACAGGGCTTCCCAGACCTGCTGACGGGGCGAATACAGGTCATGTTCGCGGTCCAGGGGATCGCGATGCAATATGCGTCAGAAGGTAAATTACGAGTGCTCGCAACGACCTTAGCCAAACGTACCCCCTTATTCCCAGAGGTGCCGACATTGCAAGAAGTGGGGTTGCCACCGTTAAGCGTCAAGACGTGGAATGGGCTGGTGGGGCCGGCTGGCATGCCAAAGGCCGTAGCCGAAAGGTTGTCGCGCGAGGTAAACGCAATACTGGCACGACCGGAAGTGCGAATCCAACTAGAGAAGGTCGGTTTCTTGGCCGATGGATCAACGCCGGACGAGCTGGCGGCGTTGGTCAAAGAGCAACTTGAGGTCTGGAAGCGCGCAGTTCGGGAAGGCAAGCTCTCTCAAGAGTGACGGCCGTCCTGGCATCCAACCTACGGCCGCACCGATAGTTCGACGGCGAGCAGGCATGAGACTTCTCCCACGGCGCAGGACGGTTTAACTAAAAAAGACGAAAGCAAGACAAGCATGCAAACGACACAACGTTCCAAACGCAACTTCATACTCGCCGGCGCGAGCGCAGCGGCGCTAGCCGCCTTGCCCGGCAGCGTACATGCCGCGATGGGGCCAGGCGACAAGTTTGATTTGCTGGTGCGCAATGCCAACGTGCTCGACCCGAGTACCAATTTGGCGGGCAAGCGCGACATCGGCATTCGTTATGGGTTGATCGAAGCCATCGAGACCAGTATCGAACCAGCGCGGGCGCAGCGCGTGATGGACGTGGCAGGCAAACTCGTCACGCCCGGTTTGATCGACCTGCATGCGCACACCTTCCCGTATGGCTCGGCCATCGGCATTCCGGCGGACGAGTTGATAGCCCACCAAGGCACGACCACCGTCGTGTCCGCAGGCGACGGTGGCGCGAACAACATCGCCGCGTTTCGCCGCTTCATAGTGCCCGGCTCGCGCACGCGGCAGTATGCCTTTGTGCACATCGCCGTTGCGGGCTTGGCGGGTTTTCCTGTGCCAGAGCTGTTGAACATCGGTTATGCGCAACCCGAAGCCGCTGCGCGTGCAGTAGCGGAAAACTCCGAGCTGGTGCTCGGCGTCAAAGTGCGCATGAGCGAAAACGTGATCGCTCGCCACGGCATTGAGCCGCTCAAACGCGCAATAGCTGCGTGTGTGATGTCCGGCGTGCCTGCCAAGGTAATGTGCCACATCGGCGGCGTGGCTGACCGTGCACTGATGAGCCAGATACTGGACATGTTGCGCCCCGGCGACGTGCTCACGCACTGCTACTCGGGTGCGCCCAATGACGCAGGCCAGTTCACCAACATCGTGCAAGACGGCAAGCTCCTGCCCGCTGCACTGGAGGCGAAAAAGCGTGGCGTGGTGTTTGACATTGGGCACGGTGGCGGCAGCTTTGATTTCACCGTGGCCCAGGCCGCGATAGAGCAAGGCTGCCCGCCTGACACCATCTCCAGTGACATCCATGTTTTCTCGGCCAACGCGCCGGGCGTTGCCTATCTGCCTTGGGTCATGAGCAAGATGATGACGCTTGGCTTCACCCTTCCTCAAGTCGTCTTCATGGCCACCGCCGCCCCGGCCCGCGTCATCGCCCGCATCCCCAAACACGGCACTGTCCAAGTTGGCTCTCCCGCGGACTTGTCCATCTTTGATACGGTAGAAGGGCCCGTGACTTTTGAAGACACACGCACCAATAAACGCAACGGCAATTTGTACATCAAACCCATCGGCACCGTGGTGGCAGGCGTGGCCTCGGGGAGGCCCTATCAAGCGCCATTCAGTGTGCGCTAGGTTGCGATGGGGATACGAAAACCCTGTTCACGGGGAAAGGCTGTTGGTACCGATGCAAATTTGCCCCGGCCTGCCGATCACGGCTGTTAACCGTAGTTCGCTCGCTCAGATTGGCTGTCAGGCGGCGGCCTGAAGCGGCCAACCATGGCAGTGTGGCAAGCCCATCTCGTTGGAGCTAGTCGATGATCGCCGCGTTCACCAGGGCGCTCAAGAATTCGGGCATCGCCGTGCCGTCGTGGACGGGCGACAAGTCCGCTGCGAACTCGGCTTGCTGGAAGGTGCCCTTCAGCACATTTTCATGCGGAACGGCGATCTCGCGCCAGGGTTTGAGGGTCATGGGTTCTCTCCAAATCACGTTGTGGGGCGTGTCAAAATTCGGCCATGTCTGAGCTGATCCAGCCGCCGCGCACGCCTTGGGGCAATTTCCCCGATGTGCTGATTCACGCGAGTGAGTCGGCGGTAAAGCAGCACACCGCCTACCAGCGGGCCAAATCGGGGCACGGTCCTTCGGCTACTGTGTTGGTCAATGACACGATGAGTGAGCCGCAAAACCAGCGACTCCTTGATTTGTTGCAAGGGCATACGCCCACGCTGGTCAGTGCCCATGCCTATGAGCGCCAAGGTGTCAATGCGATTCCTGAAGCATTCGCAGTAGAGATCAGTAAGGCTTTGGGATGGCCACATGACACGGATGTGGCCCAGATCAATGTGGTGGAGCACACGGGCGCCGACGGGTTTTCGCGATTGGCGCGACAAGCTGAATTTGCAGGTGCGATTCAAGTCGGGTGTGAATATGTGCTGGTCGATGATTTCGTGGGCATGGGTGGTACGCTGGCCAACTTGAAGGGCTATATCGAATCCAAAGGCGGCAAGGTGCTTGCGGCGGTATCCTTGTCTGGCAAGTCCTATTCCGCCAAACTGACACTGTCGGCCGAACGCTTGCATGAGTTGAGGAGCAAACATGGAACAGAACTTGAAAGCTGGTGGATGGGACGATTCGCTCACGCCTTCGACGCGCTTACTGAATCAGAAGCTCGGTACCTCGCCCGCACCGAGACGGTTGACATTGTCCGAGATCGAATTGCTGCTGCAAAGCAAGCGTGAGCTGGCCGAACAGGCCTTTGCAACGCCCACACGCGCGTCCACACACAAGCTGGTTGCGGCGAACTGAACCCGCATACCGCTCCAGCCCTCTGTGCGACCAATTGGAGAGTCATTTCCTACCCTCTTCAAACACACGTCTCAAATGGTCTTCGCCCATGTGCGCCAACTCGAATGCTTGTTCGGTACCAGCGTGTGCGTAACGTTGATCGCCCAGGTGCTGTTCAAGAAATAGACTGGAACAAAGGTGCTTGAGCACCATGGACGGCCGGTCACTCAAACCGGCAGGTACCCGATCACGGCTGTTAACCGTAGTTCGCTCGCTCGGATTGGCTGTCAAGCGGCGGCTTGAAGCGGCCATCCATGGCAGTGTGGCAAGCCCATCTCGTCGGAACTAGTCGATGATCGCCGCGTTCACCAGGGCGCTCAAAAGGTGGCGGTAGTGCCAGCGAAGTGGTCCAGGGGTTTGGGCCATGAAGACAACGCTGAGCTGCTCCTTGGGATCGACCCACCAGGTGGTGCCGAACGCGCCCGACCACGAGTAGTCCCCGACGGAACCCGTCAGGCGCGCGATGCCGGGCGTGGTGCGCACAGCGACGCCGAGGCCGAAGCCGTAGTCGGCGCGGGTCGGGTCGCCAGTCTCGGCAATGGTGCTGACGACGCCTGGCGTGAGCTGGTTGGATGTCATGTACTCGACGGTCTTGCGTCCGAGGATGCGCGTCTCGCCGAGCTTGCCTCCGTTGCGGAGCATCTCGGCAAAGCGCAGGTAGTCCGCCGCAGTGGAGGCAGCGCAGGCGCCGCCACACTCAAACTTGATCGACTTGCTCAGGTCGAGAACAAACTGCGGCATGCCGGTGTCGGGGTCGTTGGCGAAACCCTTGGCATAGCGTTTCGTTTTCTCCGCGGGAACTGTGAAGTCGGTGTCCTTCATACCGAGGGGCTTCCAGACGTTCTGCTCGAGATAGCGACCGAGCGACTCACCCGCAATGCGCTCGATGACGATGCCAAGCAAGTCGATGCCGAAGCCGTATTCCCAGCGCTGGCCCGGTTGGTGGAGGAGCGGTAGGCTGCCGAGCTTGTCCACGAACTCAGTGCCAGTAAATTGCACCGCCACCGCGGCCGAGCCGGCAGGGTACATCTTATGTACGGCTGTTGCTCCGCGAGCGCCGTAGGCCCAGCCGGAGGTGTGGCGCATCAGGTCGATGACGTTCGGCGCGCGCACCGGTGCAACGCTATCGTAGGCCGGGGCGCTGTCGCCCGCCTTGAGCAATGCCACCTGCGGCTTCGCCAGCTGCGGCAGATAGGTGGCCACCGGCTCGTCGAGCTTGAGTTGACCGCGCTCGTAGAGCTCCAGTGCGCCCACCGATACCATCGGCTTGGTCATCGACGCGATGCTGAAGATCGCGTCGATGGGCATCTTTGTGCCGGTGTCTTTGTCGAGGTATCCGATGGCCTCGTAGTAGACGAGCTTGCCCTTGCGCGCGACCGCGATCACCGCGCCAGGTAGCCGGCCCGCCTTGACGTCGGCATTGATGACCTCGGCGATGTGCGCCAGGCGCGCAGAGGACATGCCAACCGACTCGGGCTTTGCCCGCGGCAGTGGATCGGCGGCCAGTGCAACTATTGTGGCGTTGAATGCAAGTAATGCGACTACGGCGATCAGTCTCATGTGTGCCTCCAGTTTGTTGTTCGATTCTGAACCACAAATGCATTGCGGGCAACACACGCGTTTGGGCGCGCGCGCGTGTGCTTCGCAACGCAGCAGATTCGGATGCTTGAGCGGCAGATGCGACGCAGGCAGTTGCAGCCGCATGGGAACATCGCGGGTCGGCTTTGGAATTCCAGCCAGCCAGGTCGAACAGTGACGCGATGTTCCGCAACGCCGAGTACAGGATCGCCGCATCATCGTTCTGTCTCCCACATGCGGGTGTGCAGAGCCAAAGGTCCGCAAGCTCGGCGATGACCAAAATTGACATGCAATTGATCGAAGGACTATCCTGCCCTGTCAGGCTGCCAATCTAATGGGGCGTAGCCTGATGGCTGAGCCGGGCACCGTCGACTTGTATCGATCAAAGGAGTCAACCGTGAAATTCGATCTTTGGCGTAGGTTGGCCGATTGGCAAGATCGCCCGGGCAAACGGTGTGGCGCTGTGCCGATTGCGTTGATGGGCATGGTCTGCATCGCTGCACCAGTTGCAGCGCAGGAGACACCAGTTGCCACTTAAGCCTCTTCAGACGTCTGGTTGTGCAAGCCCGGGGCGGCGGCCGCATGTTCAGGTGAACTGCGAACCACAGGGTGCCGCGCGCCTGCCTACGATTGCTGATTTGCGATGGCCAGCTATCGAGCCCTATCCTCTCATGTGCTCCGGACCGGTGTTCGGCGCGATGATGCAACAAGCGGCTTCGAATGTCGTCCAAATCCTCAAGAACGGCACGAAACCAGGTGATCTGCCGATCCAGCAGCCTGCGAAGTTTGAAATGATCGTGAACTTGAAAACCGCCCGAGCGATCAGCTTGACGATCCCGCAGTCGGTGCACTTGCAGGCGACGGAGGTAACTAAGTGAAGCGACGCATCTTATTACTCTGTTCGCTCGGTTCCCTCGGTGAGGGTACTTCAACAATTGTGCTGGGCCAGTCTGCACGATTGGCGATGCGGCGGGTAGCTGTGCTCGCGCCCAGCATCCAGTCGCGGGAGGAAGTGACGCTCAAACCGTTTTTCGACGAGATGCGCCAATTGGGATGGATCGAAGGGCAGAGCGTGTACTACGACCGCGCCTATGGCGATGATCTCTCAGCGAA
>JAYVRP010000093.1:0-8523 GCA_043776215.1 Rhodoferax sp.
GCCAGACGCGTGGCAAGTTGCACCGCCGGAACGTTGGTGGTCTGGAAGAAGCTGTTGTAGAACGGCAGCGTCATCATCTGGTCGTAAGCCGCCTGCGCCAGTTCGCGCCGGCCGTATCCCACGTTGACGCACCACAGGCCGCTCATGGCGTCCAGCATTTTCTGGCCTTCCGAGTCCCAGATGTAGATGTCGTCGGCGCGGGTGATGACACGCGCGCCGCGCCCCGCGAGGTCCTTGAAGTCGGTGAACGGGTGCAGGAAATGGGCGCTGTCGAGTTGCTGTATCGCGCGGGTGTCCACGGCGGAGTTCATGTGGCGTGTCCTTTCATGTCATGCAATGACGGATCAAACGTGCAGCAACAGGTGCTCACGCTCCCACGGAGAAATCACCTTCATGAATTCGTCGAATTCAAGTTCCTTGATCTCGGTGTAGACGGTGATGAACTCCTTGCCCAAAACCTCATGCAGGTCCGACTCGCGGCGCAGCCATTCGAGCGCATCACCCAGGCTGCGAGGCAGTGCATAGGGCGACAGGTAGGCATCACCCTTCATCTCGGGTTTGGGCTTGATCTTGTTCTTCAGGCCCAGGTAGCCGCAGGCCAGCGTCATGGCCAGCGCCACATACGGATTGGCGTCAGAGCCGATGACCCGGTTCTCGACCCGGCGCGCCTGCGGCGATGAGATGGGGGAGCGGATGCCCACGGTGCGGTTGTCATAACCCCATTCGATGTTGATCGGGGCCGCCGTATTGCGCGACAGCCGCCGGTAGCTGTTCACATACGGAGCCACCAGCACCATGGCAGCCGGAATGTAGCGCTGCAGGCCGCCGATGTAGTGCATGAATGCTTCGGACGGCGTGCCATCTTCGTTGCTGAAGATGTTCTTGCCGGTGACCGTGCTCAGGATGCTCTGGTGCACATGCATCGCACTGCCCGGCTCGCCTTCGATCGGCTTGGCCATGAAGGTCGCGTACATGTCGTGGCGCAATGCCGCCTCGCGCACGGTACGCTTGAAGAAAAACACCTCATCGGCCAGGCCCAGCGGTTTGGCGTGGAAGAAATTGATTTCCATCTGCCCGGCCCCGACCTCATGAATCAGGGTGTCGACGTTGAGTTCCATCTTGTCGCTGTAGTCGTAGATCTCCTCGAACAGCGGGTCGAACTCGTTCACCGCATCGATGCTGTAGGCCTGACGCGAGGTCTCGGCGCGACCGCTGCGTCCCACCGGCGGACGCAACAAGGTGTTGGGGTCGGTATTGCGCGCGGTCAGGTAGAACTCGAGCTCCGGCGCCACGATCGGCTGCAGGCCCTCGGCCGCGAACAGGTCGCAGACGCGGCGCAACACGCTGCGTGGCGCAAAGGGCACCATCCGCCCCTCGTGGTCAAAACAATCGTGGATCACCTGTGCGGTCGGGTCGGTCGCCCAGGGCACGATGCGCACGGTGGACGGATCCGGACGCAGCTGCATGTCCTTGTCGGTCGGATCGATGACATCGTAATAGGGGCCGCTCTCCGGGAACTCGCCAGTCACTCCCATCGCCACGACGGCCTGCGGCAAACGCATGCCGCGGTCCTCCGTGAACTTTGCGCGCGGCAGGATTTTGCCGCGCGCAACGCCGGTCAAGTCCGGCACCAGGCACTCCACCTCGGTCACCCGACGTTCGTTGAGCCACTGCTCCAGGTCGTTGAAATTCATCACGCGGTCTTCTGCCATCACCCGTTCCTTCCATTTGTGGGGGCATTGCCCGGTTGGCGGCACCCCGCAGCGCCCGCAGCCGGGGCGCGGCCACCATCAAGCGCAGGCATTCAAGCCAAATTTGTCCAGAGCCCGATTCTGCGCGCTGGATTGGATGACAATGGGGGCCATTTGGGGCGCCTCGATGGTGCCACTTGATGGTGCCACTTGCATGCTCTCCGAATTGTTGATCAGCCACATCGGCCGCTTACGGGCAAACACCGCCCTGCCCTTGCACCGCCAGCTTTACGAGGCCTTGCGGCGCGCCATTCTCGACGGGCGGCTGCGGCCTGCGGACCGCCTGCCGTCCAGCCGGGAGCTGGCACAGGACCTGCAACTGTCGCGCAACACGGTGGTCACAGCCATCGAGCAACTGCGCGTCGAGGGTTACCTGGTGAGCCGGGTCGGCAGTGGCACCTACGTGCAGGACGGTGTGCCCAAAGCGCTGCCTCGCCGGCCGCCCCCCGGAACTGGTCAGGGGGCCGGCCTGTCCCGGCGCGGCCAGGCGCTGGCCACCTCGTTTTGTGCCACCCTACTGGAGGTTCAGCCATTCACCCCCGGACCGGCCGATTTCAGCGCCTTCCCATCGGCGCTGTGGCAGCGGCTGCAGAACAAGCACTGGAGAATGACCTACCCGGAAATGCTCGACTACAGCGACAGCGGCGGCTACGCACCGTTGCGGCGCGCCGTGGCCGACTATCTGCGCATGTTTCGCAGCGCCGAACTCGACACCGACCAGGTCATCATCACCAACGGGACCCAGCAGTCGCTGGAGCTTTGCGCGCAGATGCTGGCCGACCACCATGACACGGTCTGGATCGAAGACCCGGCGTATTGGGGCGCGGTGAAGGCCTTCATGGCCACCGGGCTGAAGACCCATGCCGTGCCGGTGGACGCGCACGGCATGGCACCCGGACCGGCCGACGAGCGGGCGCCCCCGCGGCTGATCTATGTCACGCCGTCCCATCAGTATCCGACCGGCGCTGTGATGTCGCTGGAGCGGCGCCACCAGCTACTGGGGATCGCACGCGCCCAGCGGGCCTGGATACTGGAAGACGACTACGACAGTGAATTCCGTTTTGGCGGGCCTCCCCTGGCCTCGCTGACCAGCCTGGACCAGGACGAGCGCGTGTTGTACATGGGTTCCTTTTCCAAGGTCTTGTACCCCGGGCTCAAGCTCGGCTACGTGATCGTTCCGCGCAAGCTGGTGCAGGCATTCAAGCAGGCGCATTACGACCTCAACCGCCCGGGCCAGATGCCTTTGCAGGCGGCGTTGGCCGAGTTCATCGCCATGGGGCATTTCGCTACCGCATTGCGCCGCGCACGCACCAGTTACGGGCAGCGCCGTGCCTGTCTGCTGGAAGCTCTCGCCCCCTGCCTGGGTGCCGGTGCCTGGATCAGCGGCGCCGAACAGGGGCTGCACCTGTGCCTGCGCCTGGAGGACACCAGCGACGATCAGGCAATGGCCAGCCGGCTGGCACAGCTCGGCCTGACCGTGCGTCCGTTGTCTGCCTATTGCCTGCAGCGCACGGATGTGCGTGGCCTGGTGATCGGTTACGGGTACGCACCACTGCAGGACATCCGGCGCTTCGGGCCGGTACTTGCCGGCGCGATTAAGCCCGAGTTGCGGGTCACCACGCGTCGCGCAGCTGCTGGATCCACATCGCCAGCGCCAGGCCCGGCGTTCTGAGCAAGGCCCCACCTGGAAAATGGCGGTGCCGGATGCGCACAAAGACATCCAGCCGCTCTGACTGCCCCGCCACAGCTTCGGCGACGAGGCGCCCGGCGAGACCGGTCAAAGCCACGCCATGGCCACTGAATCCCTGCAGGTAATAGACGTTGTCGCCCAGCCGGCCGAAATCGGGCGCGCGGTTCATGCTGATGTCCACGAAGCCGCCCCAGACGAACTCGATCGGGGCCGTGGCCAGTTGCGGGAACACGCGGGCCACGCGCTGACGCATGGTGGCCTCCAGCGTGCGCGGGGTCATGGTGGTGTAGCTCACGCGCCCGCCGAACAGGAGGCGGTGGTCGGCACTGAAGCGGAAATAGTCCAGCGCGAAGTTGTTGTCGCACACCGCCACGTCCGCCGGAAGCATCTGGCGGCACAGGCCGGGCTCCAGCGGCGCGGTGGCCACGATGTAGGTGCCGACCGGCATGATGCGCGGACGGATGTCGGGTGCGACTGCCGGGCCGTACTCCGGCAGCATGCAGTTTCCGGCCAGAACGGCAAAGTCGGCGTTCACGCTGCCCGCGGCCGTGCTGGCACGCACGCGAGTGCCGCGCCGCAGGCCCGTGACAGCGGACTGCTCATGGATGCGCACCCCCAGGGATTGCGCCGCCCGTGCCAGCCCCAGGCCATACTTGAGTGGATGCAGGTGCCCGGACAGGCGTTCGAAACCCGCCGCGCAATAGGCGGGGCTCTGGATGTACCGCGCCACGTCCGCGCCCAGCACAAAGTCGCAGTGCAGACCGTAGTCGCGGTCCGCCACCTGCAGTTCCCTTTCAAGCGCCCGCGCCTTGCGCGGTGAATCTGCCACATGGAGGTACCCGTGCACGCGGTCACAGGCAATACCGAACTGATCGATGCGCGCATCGATCAGCGTGAGTGCCTCGAGCGACATGTCCCAGGCGCGTCGGGCATCCGCACGCCCCAACTGGGCTTCAAGCAGCCCCTGCCCGCTGGCGAAACCCACGATGGCCTGCCCTCCGTTACGCCCCGAAGCCCCGCTGCAGATGCGGTCCGCCTCCAGCACCACCACGCTGTAGCCCCGCTGCGCCAGCTCGATGGCGGCCGACAAGCCGGCAAAGCCGGCCCCGACCACCACCACATCCGCAGTGACATCGCCCTGCAAGGGCCCGGTCGCCGCAGGCCGCTGCACGCTGGCTTCGTAGTAACTGTTCTGGTTGAGTTGGGTGTCCGACTGGAGGGGTGACGACTGCCAAAAACGCATGCTGCCCTCCGTCAGCAGGAATTCACGGCGCGCTTGGCGACCTGGCCGCACAGGTAGGTCCACACAAAGGCTGCGGCAGCCTGGCTGGTCAATTCGGCATGGTCATAGGCAGGAGCAACCTCCACGCAGTCCATGCCCACCAGGTTCAGCACCGCGAGTTCCTCCAGAAAGGTCATGACCTGCGAACTCGTCATGCCTGCGGGTTCGGGCGTGCCAGTGCCAGGGGCGAAAGCCGGGTCCAGGCAATCAATGTCCAGGGTCAGGTAACAGGGGCGCGAACCTATCTTCTCGCGGATTTGTGTCATCACCCCGTCCAGGCCGCGGCCATCCTTGCCGCGCAGGTCGCGGGCCGTCAGGATCATGCCGCCGCGGTCGCGCACGTAATCGCGCACCGCACGCTCGCAAGGCGAACGCAGCCCGATCTGCACGGTGTGTTCTGCCAGCACCAGCCCCTCCTGGAGGGCCTCGAACGTCCAGGTGCCATGGCCCGAAGGCTCGCCGAAGTGGTCGCTCCAGGTGTCGCAGTGCGCATCAAAATGCAGCAGTGCCAGGGGCCCGTGCCGACGGCATGCAGCGCGCAGCAGTGGCAGCGTGATCGAATGGTCGCCGCCCAGCACCACACAATGGTGGCGCGCCATCAGCACCGTGGCCTGGTCCTCGATCATCTGGCGCACATGCGCCAGGGGTGAGGCATTGGGAAGGCGCAGGTCCAGCGCATCCCCCAGCAGTCCGAGTGGTGTGACGTCAAAGTGCGGATGGATGCCGTCACACAACATGAGGCTGGCGCGGCGGATTTCCGCCGGTCCGAAACGCGCGCCTGGCCGATTGGTCACTGCGCCATCGAACGGAATGCCCAGCACCGCAAAGGGCTGATCCGCCAGCGGCGGCGCACCCAGGAACCGGTTGCTGTTCATCGCATACGCAAATTCACCCGTCGCCATCTGCATGCCCCCTGGTTTTCAACGCGACAACCTTACCCCATTTCGTCACGGACAATGGGGGCCAATTCCCTGCAATCGCACCGAACCACTGGGCGCCAATTCGGTCCCGTGCGTCGTGTTCAGGCATGCCTCCTTCCTCACAAAGACCCATTGCCTATGCCTGCCTGGCTCTGAGCATGTTGCTCACGGGCAGCTACGTCGCCCTCTCCAAGCCCCTGGTGGCCGCGTTGCCCGTCTTCCTGCTGGCCTGGATGCGTTTTGGCATCGCCGCCGTGGCCATGCTGCCCTGGCTGCGCAAACCACCCGATGAACCACCCCTGAGCGTGCGCACACGCTGGCTGCTGTTCCTGGAGTCCTTCCTGGGCAACTTCCTGTTCTCGATCTGCATGTTGTATGGCATCAGCATGACCAGCGCAGTGTCAGCCGGTGTTGTCATGGCCAGTATCCCGGCCGTGATCGCATTGATGAGCTGGGCCCTCCTGCGCGAGCGCATCACCGCCCGCATCTGGCTCGCGGCCGGCTGCGCGGTGGGCGGACTCGCCATCCTGGCGCTGTCGCGCCCGGGCGACGCCATCAGTCCGTCGGGCGGCGATACAGCTACGCCATGGCTGGGCAACCTTCTGGTGTTCGGTGCGGTGGTGTGTGAAGGTGCCTACGCCGTGATCGGCAAGAAACTCACCGGCAGCCTGGGGCCCAAGCGCATTTCCGCATTGATCAATCTGTGGGGGTTCACCCTGATGACGCCGTTCGGCCTCGCGCTGGCGATCCGCTTCGACTTCGCCGCTGTGTCAGGCTCCATCTGGTTGCTGCTGGTCTTCTACGCACTGGCTGCCAGCATGGGCACGGTCTGGTTGTGGATGACCGGCGCCCGGCACCTGCCCGCCGCACAAGGTGGCATCTTTACCGTGATGCTGCCCATTTCGGCGGCCCTCGTGGGCGTGCTGGCCCTGGGAGAAAGCCTGACAGGCCTGCAAATCGTGGCCTTTGCCATCGCCTTGCTGGGCGTGGTACTGACCTGGAACCACCGGCCACCCATGTGAGCCATCCATGGCGGGTGCCGCGCCCACCTGAACTACGAAAACCGCCCGATGTGAAACGGTGACAGGTCCATGCCCGTCGCGTGTCCCTGCACCAGGCCCGCCAGCAACCGGGCCGTGACGCCGCACAAGGTCAGCCCCAGATGCTGGTGGCCAAACGCAAAAAACACCCCCGGGTGGCGCGGCGCGGCACAGATCACCGGCAGATGATCGGGCAGAGATGGGCGGAAACCCATCCATGTGCTGGCTTCATCCGGGGAGATTGCGGGCATCAGGGCACGCATTTCGCGCTTGAGCAAGTCAAACCGACGTTCGTCCGGCGGCAGATCCAGCCCGCCGAACTCGACCGTACCGGTCATGCGCAAACCCACGGACATCGGCGTCATGATTACGTTGCGTTCGGTGGACGCGATGGGTTGGCGCAAGCAGCGCGCCGCGTCTGACAGTCCCGCAGCAGTTGGCCATGGCACGGTGATGTGGTAGCCGCGTTCGGTATCCAGCGGCACGCGGTACCCCAGGCTGCGCACCAGGGACTTTGACCAGGCACCCGTGCACAGCACCAGCTGGCGGCACCGGATCACCAGGCCGCCCTCGCAGTCGATGCTTACCGGCCCGGCGCGCTCCTGGTGCAGCGACACCGCGCGGGCCTGCTGCAACCGCCCTCCCGCTCGCTGCAGCGCGCCAACCAGACCGTCGCATATGGCGTGCGGGTCATCCACATGCCCGGTATCCGGGTAACAAACGCCACCGGTGATGCCTATGGCCAATCCCGGCGCGAAGGCACGTACGACATCCACGTCCACCGTGTGGCTACGAACGCCATGCCGACGCACACGCTCTGCCTGCTGCATGGCTTCGCGCGCACCCCCATCACTCTCCCAGACGCGCAGATAACCGTCCATGTGCAGCCGGTGCGCCATGCCGGCTTCAGCCATCAGGCCCTGGAGATCGGCCATGGCAGTGGACTGCAGACCCATCAAAGCCTGGATGCCGCGGGCAAAACCAGCCGGGCGCGCGGCCCACACAAACCGGGCCAGCCAGGGAAGGATCGGCAGCAGGTACGCCGCTCTCAGCCGCAGCGGGCTGTCGGCATCTCGCAGGTAACGCCAGCTGGCCCGGATGACCTGCGGGCTGGCCAGTGGAAACACCTGCTCGGTGGCCACATGGCCGGCGTTGCCAAAACTGGCGCCCAGGCCGGGCGCCTGTGCATCCAGCAACAAGACATCATGGCCGGCGTCCGCCAACCGCAACGCGCAGGCCGCACCCACCAGCCCGGCGCCGAGCACCACGGTCTGGGCATCGAGGCCGCGTGTCATGCCGCGGTCGGATTGCATGGCGCTGGCTGCACTACACCAGCGGCCCGGAACCGAGAACCACGCCATCGTCGTCGGCGTAGAGCCAGTCGCCAGGCCTGACCCATATGCCCTGCACGAGCACCGGCGCATCGCGCTGCCCTTCGTTGCGTTTCTCGGGAGGCATCGGCACACAAGCCAGCGCGAGGATGCCGATGGGCAACACGGCCAGTTCCACCACATCGCGCACACATCCGTGGATCACCACACCGGCCCAGCCATTGCGGGCAGCGGCAGCACCGAGGTTGCCGCCCAGCAGCGCACGCCGCATCGACGCACCACCGTCCACCACCACCACGCGGCCCTCGCCCGGGAGATCGAGGGTCGCCTTCAGAAGGGCGTTGTCTTCGAAACACCGGAGCGTGACGACCGGTCCGGAGAAACGTGTCGCGGCGCCGAAGCGGCGAAAGACGGGTGGCAGCACCCTGAAGGCACCACTCGTGTCGTTCTTGTGGGCATCACATAAATCACAGGTGGCAAACAGGTCTGCCATGGTGGAAAGTCCTTTC
>JAYVRP010000094.1:0-2576 GCA_043776215.1 Rhodoferax sp.
CTCAAATTCGACGGCCTCGAGCGTATCGCCGCGACCGACGCCGGCCCTGGCGACATCGTGCTGGTGAGTGGCATCGAGCAGGTCGGTATTGGCGTCACCTTGACCGACCCGCTCAGCCCGGCACCTCTGCCCATGCTCAAGATCGACGAGCCGACACTGACGATGAACTTTTGCGTCAACAACTCTCCGTTGGCCGGGCGTGAGGGCAAATTCGTGACGAGCCGCCAACTGCGTGACCGCCTCGACCGCGAACTGCAGGCCAACGTGGCTTTGCGTGTCGTGGACACGGACGAAGATGGCATCTATGAAGTCTCCGGCCGGGGCGAACTGCACCTGACCATCTTGCTGGAAAACATGCGCCGCGAAGGGTACGAGCTGGCGGTGTCCAAACCACGTGTCGTCTTCCGTATGGTGAACGGCGAAAAGCACGAACCCATCGAAATGCTGACGGTGGACATCGAGGAGGGCCACCAGGGCGGCGTGATGCAGGCCCTCGGATTACGCAAGGGCGACTTGATCAACATGGAGCCGGACGGTCGGGGGCGTGTGCGCCTGGAGTACCGCATCCCGGCACGTGGGCTGATTGGCTTCCAGAACGAGTTCCTCAACCTGACCCGAGGAACCGGCTTGGCCAGCAATATTTTTGATGGTTACGAAGCTTACCGCGGCGACATTGAAAGCCGCAAGAGTGGGGTCTTGATCAGCATGGACGACGGCGAAATCGTGACCTATGCGCTGGGCAAGCTTGATGACCGTGGCCGCATGTTTGTCAAGGCCGGAGATCCTGTGTACGAAGGCATGATCGTTGGAATTCACAGCCGCGACAACGACCTGGTGGTCAATGCGGTGCGCATGAAGCAGCTGACCAACTTTCGTGTATCCGGCAAGGAAGATGCGATCAAGATCACGCCATCGATTCAGCTCACGCTGGAATACGCAGTCGAATTCATCGAGGAAGACGAACTGGTCGAGATCACACCCAAGAGCATTCGCCTGCGCAAACGCCACCTCAAGGAGCATGAGCGCAAGAAGGCGAACCGGGAAAGTTTGTAGTTCACTGCGGTCGAATCACAGCAATCAAGACCGCGCCCCGCCGAATGGGGCTTCCTGTGGCGCCAGTAGCCGGGGCGGCTCGGAAAAACAGGATAGAGGCCGTCAGCGGTTGCGCGTCTTCATGACCCGCTCGACTTCGCGCTTTCCTTCGCGGTCCTTGATCGTGTCGCGCTTGTCGTGTTCCGCCTTGCCCTTCGCCAGCGCGATCTCGCATTTCACACGCCCGGCCTTCCAGTGCAGGTTCAGGGGCACCAGGGTGTAACCCTTCTGCTCGACCTTGCCGATCAGGCGCTTGATCTCGGCCTTGTGCATCAGCAGTTTCTTGGTGCGCACTTTATCCGGGTTCACGTGCGTGGAGGCTGTGCCTAGCGGGTTGATCTGGCAACCGATCAGGAACAGTTCACCATCGCGCACGACGACATAGCCGTCGGTGAGCTGAACCTTGCCCTCCCGCAGTGACTTGATCTCCCAGCCCTCAAGGACCATCCCGGCCTCGAATCGTTCCTCGAAGAAGTAGTTGTAGGCTGCCTTCTTGTTGTCCGCGATACGGGTTGGTTTGTGGGCAGGGGTGTCGGGTTTCTTGGCCATGGAAGAAGAGTGGGGTTGCAAGTCGCGTGTACAAGGGAGCCGCCCTGTGCATGGAAGGGCTTGTCTACAATCCCGCGCAGCCCTGCATTCTATGAAAACCGTCAACAAGTCTGTATTGATCTGGTACCGCCCTGAAGAAATGTACGCTTTGGTGATCGATGTGCCGGCCTACCCCCGGTTTTTGCCATGGTGCGACCACGCAAGCGTGGTCGCCGAAGACGGACAAGGCATGACGGCCGAGCTAGGGATCACTTTTGGCGGGGTCAAGCAGACATTCACCACTCGCAACCTTCACACGCCGGCGCGCGAAGTCGCCATGCAGCTGGTCAACGGGCCGTTCTCCCGGCTGGATGGCCGGTGGCGCTTTGTTCCATTGGGTGACGGGACCCAACGCGCATGCCGTGTGGAACTGCTCCTGAACTATGGCTTTGACAACGCCACCCTCGGGCGTTTGGTTGGTCCGGTCTTCGACCGCATCGCCGTCAGTCTGGTGGACGCCTTTGTGAAGCGCGCCGAGCAGGTCTACGGCTGACCCCCATGGTGATCCGCGTGAAGGTGGTGTTTTCTCCGATTGCCCGCGTTGTGCGCGAGGTGAGTCTCAAGCTCGAAGACGGATCCTGCGTGGCCGATGCACTGGAAGCCAGCGGGCTGGTGGGAGACGGGACCGGCTGCGCCAGCGCAACGTCGCCTGTCGGCGTGTGGGGCAGGTTGGCCGATGCTGGCCAGATACTGCGTGACCTGGACCGAGTGGAAATCTACCGGTCGCTCACTGTGGACCCCAAGCTGGCACGGCGGGCACGCTTTGTCAAACAAGGGGCGCGCACAGCCGGGCTGTTCGCCCGCAAACGACCGGGCGCCAAAGCAGGTTACTGAGCAACAGCCAGTGATCTCCGCGGGCTCACTTGCAGCTGGCGTCCATCACCAACTGAATGCGC
>JAYVRP010000095.1:0-8496 GCA_043776215.1 Rhodoferax sp.
CTACAACGACCGCGCGATCAGCTACCGCGTCCACAAGGGCTTTGCGCACGGCGACGTCGCCTTGTCGGCCGGCGTCCAGCGCATGGTGCGGTCCGACCTCGGCGCGGCCGGCGTGATGTTCACGATCGACACCGAAAGCGGCTTCAAGGACGTGGTCTTCATCACCTCGAGCTACGGCCTTGGCGAAACGGTGGTGCAGGGCGCCGTGAACCCGGACGAGTTCTATGTGCACAAGCCCGCCTTGCGCGCCGGCAAGCACGCGATCATCCGCCGCAACCTCGGTTCCAAGCTGATCAAGATGGAGTTCGCCACGCCCGAAGAGAAGGCGGCCAGCGGCCGGCTCGTGAAGACGGTCGACACGGTGCACGAACACCGCAACCGCTTTTCGCTGAGCGACGCCGACGTGAGCGAACTCGCCGGCTACGCGCTGACGATCGAACAGCACTACGGCCGCGCGATGGACATCGAGTGGGGCAAGGACGGCGCCGACGGCAAGCTCTACATCCTGCAGGCTCGCCCCGAGACGGTGAAGAGCCAGCAGGAAGGCAAGGTCGAGCAGCGCTACAAGCTCAAGGGCAGCGGTACCGTGCTCGCGGAAGGCCGCGCGATCGGCCAGAAAATCGGCACCGGCCCGATTCGCATCGTTCACAGCCTGGCCGACATGGACCAGGTGCAGGCCGGCGACGTGCTCGTCACCGACATGACCGACCCGAACTGGGAGCCGGTGATGAAACGCGCTGCCGCCATCGTCACCAACCGCGGCGGGCGCACCTGCCACGCGGCGATCATCGCGCGCGAACTCGGTATTCCGGCCGTCGTGGGCTGCGGCGACGCGACCGACGTGCTGAAAGAAGGCGCGCTCGTCACCGTGGCCTGCTCCGAAGGCGACACCGGCTACATCTACGACGGCCTGCTCGAGACCGAAGTGACCGACGTGCAGCGTGGCGAGATGCCGCCTTGCAAGGTGAAATTCACGATGAACGTGGGCAACCCGCAGCTCGCCTTCGACTTCGCGCAGATGCCCAACATGGGCGTGGGTCTGGCGCGGCTCGAGTTCATCATCAACAACAACATCGGCGTGCACCCGAAGGCGATCCTCGACTACCCGAACATCGATTCGGATCTGAAGAAGGCGGTCGAAAGCGTCGCCCGGGGCCACGCCTCGCCGCGTGCCTTCTACGTCGACAAACTCGTCGAAGGCATCGCGACGATCGCTGCCGCGTTCTGGCCCAAGCCGGTGATCGTGCGGCTGTCGGATTTCAAGAGCAACGAGTACCGCAAGCTGATCGGTGGCAGCCGTTACGAACCGGAGGAAGAAAATCCGATGCTCGGATTTCGCGGCGCCGCGCGCTACATCAGCGTCGAATTCGGCGAGGCGTTTGCCATGGAGTGCGAAGCCCTGTTGCGCGTACGGCGCGACATGGGACTTACCAATGTGCAGGTCATGGTGCCGTTTGTCCGCACGCTGGAGCAGGCGCGCCGGGTGACCGAGTTGCTCGCCGCGCATGGCCTGCGCCGCGGCGAGAGCAGCACGGGTGCCGCGGAGCACGCGCTGAAGATCGTAATGATGTGCGAGGTTCCCAGCAACGCCATCCTGGCGTCCGAGTTCCTGCAGTACTTCGACGGCTTCTCTATCGGTTCCAACGACCTGACGCAACTGACCCTTGGTCTGGACCGCGATTCCGGGCTGGAGCTGTTGGCAGCCGATTATGACGAGCGCGACCCGGCCGTCAAGGCCCTGATCCGCCAGGCGATCCAGGCTTGCTTGGCGCAGGGCAAGTACATCGGCATTTGCAGGCAGGGGCCCAGCGACCATCCGGACTTCGCGCTTTGGCTGATGCAGGAAGGCATCAGTTCGACCTCGCTCAACCCGGACAGCGTCGTGGCTACCTGGCATGTTCTTCACCGCGGGGCCGAACAGGCCTCTTGAGCCTCTACAAGCCGAGAGCCTGGGCCAGCGCGCGCGCCTTCTCCGGGCCCACTGCATCGGCGATCTTAGGGTAGAGCCGCACCAGATCGGCGCAGCCGCTGGCGGACTCGACGGCGAGGTTCAGGCGCAAGCCGCGCAGGCCGAGCGCAGCCGTTAGCCGCGTCGCGACCGGATAGGCCAACTGGTAGCGTTGCTGCTCGGACAATACCTCAGCTGGCATCGGACGGATGGTGTCCAAGGGGAGGGCACCTGCGGAGGTGGCTGGGCCGGTGGCCTCGTCGACCGGCTCCAGAAAGCCCAGGTCCACGAGACGCTGCAGGTCCTGGGCCGAGACGCCCATGGTCTGTGTCGCGACCAGCACTTCGTCCATGGTGCGCTTGCCGTCAAAGAGTATGAAGGCCGTGCGCTGGCGCGGACTGACCGAGGATGATCGCTGGGCGAATGCTGCTTTGCCAGCAGTTGATTTTGCAAACCTCATGTGTCTCCGCAAAGCAGGTGGCCCGGCGCGCCATCTGTGTGATAGCCCTGTCTGTCAACCAAGTCTACAGGCGCAGACTACCACATGGCGATCTCTGCGCAAGTCCCCCACCTTGCATCACTTTGCCCCTCAAGCTGCCGTCGCTAGTCCGGTGGTCGCCAGCACTGGCATGGAGGTTCGTACGATGTAAACGCTGCAGGGGGCGTCCTCGGCCACCGCCATGGTGATCGAACGGCCGATGCCCAGTCGCGGCTCCGAATAATGGGCAGCCCCCACGACGATGAGAGACACATGATTTTGGCGCGCATATTCGACCAGCACGCGGGCTTTGTCCGATGCCTCGATCACATGCACCGACAGGCGCTCCGGTGGCAGATGCATCGGTTGGGCCCAGTGGCGTAATCGCACCAAGTGCTCCAGGTGCATGCCGGAGGCCGATTCCTCGGCCTTCGGTCCTTCTTGCAGGGGCGTGTCGGTCAACACAGCAACACAACTCAGCCTGGCGTTGGGCGCATGGGCGATCACGCGCAGCACGGCGGCCTGCAGCGCACGCTGCAGTTCGTCGTCAAGGTGGGTGGTGTCAACCGCGGCAAGGACGATGGGCGCCTGGGCGGCCTGCTGCAAGGGCGGGGGGGCCAGTTGCGCCTCACGCCCAGAGGCCCAGAGCCAGCGCCGCGCATGGGCTAGGAACCCTGTCTGGCACGTCTTCGCCGCACGGGCTCCGCATGAAACGCTCTGCGGATGGCGCAGATCGAATGCCAATTGCGCGGCGGTGGGGTAGCGGTCTTCCGGGCGCACTTCCAGGCAGCGCAGAATGACCTCCTGCAACCATGGCGGGAAATCGCTGGCGCGCGCGCGCGGGGGCATCGGGTCCATCCACAGCCGGTTGCGCATCGCCGAGATCGAGCGCGGCGATCCGAAGGGGAGCTTGCCAGTGGACAACTCGTACAGCACCACGCCCAATGCATAAATGTCGCTGCGCGGGTCGTTGCGCACACCCAGTACCTGCTCGGGGGAAATGTATTCAGGCGTGCCGACTGCACGGCGCATTTCCTCGGCCATCAGGTCCGGCAGCCTGGCATGGTGGGCCAGGCCGAAATCGATCAGTATCACTTTGCCGTCGGGCCGCAACATGGCATTGCCGGGCTTGATGTCCAGGTGGATGAGGTCCTGGCGGTGCAGGCTCTCGACGGCGTCGGCCATCGCGGCGCCGATCCGGGCCACCTCCTCGGTTGGCAGCGGCGCCTTGGCCACCAGATGTTCGATGCTGTCACCTTCGATCCACTCGCTCACCAAGTAGGGTGTGGCCGACAGATCGCCAGCGGCCACGAAGCGCGGCGCGTGGGCGCTCCGGATGGCCGCGAGCACCATAGCCTCTGTCTCGAAGCCAACCACGCCTTCCGTGGGCTGGCCACGCCCCAGGCGTGGGACCTTCATCATCAATGGAAAGCCGGTATCCGGCCCGGTCACCCGGAAGATGAGTCCCATGCCGCCATCGTGGACGCATTCGCCAATGTGAAAACCGTCGATCTCCGAGCCTGGCTCCAGAGTCACTGCCATCGTCTCCTCCTGTTCAGTTTCCACTTTCCAGGGCCGCCGCAAGCGCCTCCGGCAGCCCTGCAGCGCGCACCTTCGCCGCGGCGGTGGCATGGTCGTAGGGCACGCGGTGGAACACCAATTGCATGATCTTCGCATCGAACAGTGCATACGCGGCGGCAGGGTTGCCATCACGTGGCTGGCCCGTCGATCCAACCAGCCCGAGCCACCGGCGATGGCGTCCGACCGGTATGGGAACGCCGCGTGCAGGCCGGAATGCCATGAGCTGGCTGCCGGAACCCTGGTAAAACAGCAATTGGTCATGGACATGCCCCGAAAAGCACCAAGTGCAGTCCGTAGCAGCCAGGCTGCGCGACGCCAGCCGGGTGTCGTTCACATAGGTCCACTGCGCGGGCTCGTCGGCGCTGGCGTGCACATAACAAACATCGTCTCGCCGGACGATGCGCGGCAGCGCGCCCAGAAAGGCGGCATGTTTCGCAGACAGATGCTGGCGCGTCCATTCAATGGCCGCACGCGCATCGGAGCCCAGCGTGTTGTCCAGCTGCTCTACTGCCTCGTCGTGGTTGCCTTGGACCAAGATTGCGCCTTGTCCGGCATGTTCGGCGACGATATCCACCACCGCGCCCGGGTCGGCTCCATATCCGACGATATCACCCAGAAATGCCCACTGCTGAGCCCCCTCACGCCGGGAATGCCGCAGGCACGCCTGCAGGGCCTCAAGGTTGGCATGCAGGTCCGACAGCAGGGCAATCTTCATGAAACGCGCTCCAGAAAAAAAAAGGACCCCGCCCGATGTGGTATCGGACAGGGTCCGGCAAGGCGTCATGGAAGCCCTGTGCGGGGGCGGCTTTCAATCCTTCGCGTAGATGTCGACATCCTTGGTTTCCTTGATGAACAAGGTCCCGATGACAAGCGTCATGCCGGCGATGATGATCGGGTACCACAGGCCGTTGTACATGTTGCCAGTCTGCGCCACGATGGCGAACGCAGTGGTGGGCAGCAGGCCCCCAAACCAACCGTTGCCGATGTGGTAGGGCAGGCTCATCGAGGTGTAGCGGATGCGGGTCGGGAACATCTCAACAAGCATTGCGGCAATCGGGCCATAGACCATAGTGACCAGAATCACCAAGTAGGTGAGGATGGCGACCATCATGAACTTGTCCATCTTGGCGGGGTCGGCACTTGTCGGATACCCGTCGGCTTTGAGCTTGTCGGCGACGGCCTTCTTGAATTCGGCATCCTTTTTCTTGATCTCGTCGCCGCTGATGCCCTTGGAGGTGTAGGCGGTAATCACGACATCGCCGATCTTGATCGTTGCCGTCGTGCCCGGAGCGGTTTGGACATTGTCATAGCTCACAGAGGAACCGGCCAACACCTGTTTGGCAATGTCGCATGAACTCGTGAACTTGACCGTACCGGTCGGATTGAACTGGAACGAGCATTCAGCCGGATCAGCACTGACCACGACCTTGCTCTTTGCCTGAGCCGCAAAGAGATCCGGGTTGGCCGCTTTCGTCAGTGCGCTGAAAATTGGGAAATAGGTCAAAATGGCCAACAGACATCCAGCCATGATGATGGGTTTGCGGCCGATCTTGTCGGACAGGGAACCAAACACGATGAAAAACGGCGTGCCCAGGACAAGTGACGCAGCGATCATCAAATTGGCGGTGGTTGAGTCGACCTTGAGCGCCTGAGTCAGGAAGAACAAGGCATAGAACTGGCCGGTGTACCAGACCACCGCCTGACCGGCCGTCAGGCCGACCAGCGCGAGCACCACAATCTTGAGGTTCTTCCACTGACCGAAAGACTCGGACAGAGGCGCCTTGGACGTCTTGCCCTCGGACTTCATTTTCTGAAAGGCCGGGGACTCATTGAGGCTTAGTCGAATCCACACGGACACGCCCAGCAGGATCACGGAGACCAGGAACGGAATGCGCCAGCCCCAGTCACCGAATGCGGCATCGCCCAGCAGTGTCCGTACACCCAGGATCACCAACAAGGACAGCATCAGCCCCACGGTGGCGGTTGTCTGGATCCAGGAGGTGTAGAAGCCACGTCTGCCATGTGGCGCATGTTCCGCGACGTACGTCGCAGCGCCGCCATATTCCCCGCCCAGTGCCAAGCCCTGCAACATGCGAAGAATGATCAGTGCGATCGGCGCTGTTGCGCCAATGGCAGCATAGCTGGGCAACAAGCCGACAATGAAGGTCGACAGGCCCATGATCAGGATGGTCACGAGGAACGTGTACTTTCGGCCGATCATGTCGCCCAGGCGCCCAAAGAAGATGGCGCCGAAGGGTCGCACGATGAATCCAGCCGCGAAAGCGAGCAGCGCAAAGATGAATGCGGACTGCGGATCCAGACCTGAAAAGAACTGCTTAGCAATGATGGGCGCCAGTGAGCCATACAGGTAGAAGTCGTACCACTCGAACACCGTTCCCAGGGAAGACGCAAAAATCACCTTCTTCTGTTCCGCTGTCATGGGTGTGTTGTCTGTTACTGTCGCCATGATTATGTCTCTCCAAAAAAAATTGTTTCCGGCAGGCTGCACTGGCAGCCCGGGCTGACTCTTGACCCGGGTACTGACATGAAACTGACGTGGAGGCTTTTTTTGGGCCGGCATTGGTGAATACCCTTGTGTGTTTGCGCCGCTACCGGAATGGCGCGGCCGTGTCATGGGCGGCACGAGGCCCCCGAGGTCCGCGATCGAACCGACCCTATACTCCCATCCTCAATAATTGGCGTTCCCCGCGCGGAGTTGAGTCTCAAAATCAGGTTGTTGTGCGTCTGGGTCGGTGCCTCTTTTGGCGTGGTTTTTTTTGCCAGGGACCTTGACGTGCTGGTGGCTGGATGGCCACTTCATTATTGGTATGCCGGGCAAGGTGCCATCCTCATCTTCATCGCTGTGATTGCGTATTACGCTTGGAGGCGCAATCGAAGTGATGGCCTGGGCGAGATGGCACTCGCCGCTACCGGACCGCGTTACCACGTGGCATATCTGCATCGCAGGCTGCTTATCTACGTGGTGTTTCTGCTCGCCTTTCTTTTCATGATGGGCGTCGCCGAGCGGGCCGGTTTGCCGCGAGCGTGGATTGGCGCAATATTCCTGTTCTCCACATTGACTCTTTACGCCGCCATCGGGATCTATTGTCGTACCACGGATCCGCTGGAGTACTACTTGGCGGGCCGGCGCGTGCCGGCCATCTACAACGGAATGGCCACCGCGGCAGACTGGATGAGCGCCGCGTCGTTCATCAGCTTGGCCGGAGGACTGTATCTTCAGGGGTTCTCTGGCACGGCGGCGCAACCGGGGGGCTGGCGTACGTGCTCGGTTGGACGGGTGGATTCTGTCTCGTGGCTTTGCTGATTGCTCCCGGTTGCGCAGCATGGAGATTTATACCTTGCCGGATTTCTTTGCAGTGCGCTACGGAGGCGTCTGGCCACGACGCCTTGCCGCTATTTTTGCCATTCTGTGTTCATTCACCTACCTTGTTGCACAAATATACGGGGTCGGATTGATATCGTCGCGCCTGACTGGTGTGCAGTTCGAGATTGGCGTGATGTTGGGCTTGGGAGGGGTCTTGGTGTGCTCGTTCCTTGGCGGGATGAGGGCCGTCACCTGGACGCAGGTGGCGCAATACGTGATCCTCATCCTGGCCTTCTTGATCCCGGTGTCCTGGCTGGCCTTCAAGCAACTGGGCAATCCGGCGTCGCTGCTCGTGTACGGTCAGCAGCTCGAAAAGATTGCCGCATTGGAAAAGGGGCTGATGGCGTCACCTGCCGAATTGTCCGTTGTGACCGAATACGCGCGGCGTGCCGCCGCCTATGGACTCAAATTGCAGGACGTGGAGCAGACGCTCGCGGTCGAGCGAGCGGCGGCAGTAGCGAAGCTCGAGCGGCTGAAGACCGAGCAGACCGACGCGCAGGGGATCCAACTGGCGGCGCGTGAACTCTCGTCAATGCCCAAGACAGTTGAAGCGGCGCGCGAGCGTTGGGGCAGGGCGCAGCAAGACAATTCGGAAAATAGGTTTTTTAAACGGCATGTTTTCGTACCCACCGGGACCGAATCACCCGCACTGGGTGGTACACCGGGGAGTTCTTTGGGGGGCGTTGGCCTGGCCGGCCGCACACTGCGCAGCCGCGACCCCGCGGCCGGACCTGAAAATCGCTTGGACATCGGGCAAACCCGCACGCTTCGTGGCCCCTCACCGGGCTGTGCCCGCGTCATGCGCGGCCCCTCCCCGCAGCCCGGGGGACCGGACCGCCTTCACGCCGCCTGCTGAAGATCTGCGCGCGCCGGCACCCGGGGCGGTGCCCGGGCCTGCAGCCCCAGGTGCGTGAGTATCCGCTCTATCACTGGTGCCTCCAGGATGGCGGCAATGATCTTGAGCTGACCGCCGCAGTTCGGGCAGTGCTCCAGGTCGATCTCAAACACGCGCTTGAGCAACCGGGCCCAGCTCAGCCGCACCGGGCGATGGTGCGCGCACGTCGCCTCGCAATCGGCCGCAGGTGCGGCCTGCGTGGGTGGTTC
>JAYVRP010000096.1:0-8495 GCA_043776215.1 Rhodoferax sp.
CACCGTTTCCTGAATCATCGCGGTGGGTGCCCACATCGACAGGTGCGTGCCGGCCACGTAACCGACCGGGCCGGTGCAGTCATGCGCGGCGACCGGCAGCTGCACCGCAGCCGCCATTTCACAGATGGCGCGCGCCTGGGTCACGCCGCCGCACCAACCGGGATCGAAACACACGATGCCGGGAGCACCGGAACTTATCAAGGGCGCAAATGACGTGGCCGGCGCCAGGGTTTCCGATGCCAGCAGCGGGATGCGGGTGAAGCGGGACAACTCACGCAAGGCGCGGGTATCGTCCATGCGCACCGGGTCTTCGATCCACAGCGGATCCACGGTTTCCACTGCACGGATGATCTGCTTGGCGCTGGTCAGGTCCCACAACGCGTGCATTTCGACCATCAGGTCCATCTGGGTGCCGACTGCCGCGCGGATACGCTGGAACACCCGCACGCCGTCCTCGATTTGCGCCCGGGTGATGCCAACCCCGCCGTTGGCGAAAGCGGCCCGGTCGAAGGGCCAGATCTTCATGCCGGTGATGCCTTCGGCGAGCAGCTCCTGCGCCAGACGCTCGGGCTCGTTCTCAAAAGCGTGCAGGTCATCCAGCGCCTGCAATTCGCGGTCGCGGCCGAACCATGCATCGACGTCGGGCGAGCGTGCCTTGGTCACGTAATGCGGGCCGGCACAGGTGTTGTAGATGCGAATCGTGTCGCGGGCGCGCCCGCCCAGCAAGGTATGCAGGGGCAGGCCGGCTTTCTGCCCCAGGCAGTCCCACAATGCGATGTCGAGCGCGGCAGCGGCGCGCATCTCGACACCTGACGAGGCATAACCGACCGGATAACGCGTCAGCTCGCGATTGATGGCACCGATGTGGGTGGCATCACGGCCCAGCACCAGCGGGGCGACGATCTCATGCAGAAACGCCTCGACGGCGCCAGGCGCGAAGAAGGCCTCACCCAGACCGGACAACCCCGCGTCGGTCTCGACGACCAGCCACAACAGGTTGTCGTTCTCGCTGGAGCGGATCGTTTCGAGCGCGGTGATAGGCATGCAACGGGGCTTGCGGAGGGGTGAGAATCATTGTTGGCTTTATCGATATAGGTGTCAATAAAGGGTTTTCCCGGTGTCAAGCCCCTGGGCGAAGTCATTTGCAGACTGGGAAAGCAGTGGAACTGTGTAACTGTGAAGAATCGATGAGACTGCTGTACTCAGCATTCAAGACCCAGGAGTGCTTGCCATGCCCAACATCACGCTATCCGTTGACGACGAAACCTACCGTGCCGCCCGCATCTATGTGGCGCCATGGTGATCGCGCAGCGCATGAACTTGGCGCGGTCACCGTGTATTCCGAAGACCTGAACCACGGCCAGCGCTACGGCAATATCACCGTGATCAACCCGTTCAATGCTGATTCTTAATGTGCTGCTTGAGTGTCCGCGCCGATTGAAATTTGACCCACCCTGCCGTCACTACGCTGTGCCAGCCAGTAGTGACGAAGCGCGAAATGCCCCAGCCTCACCAACATGGCCTTTTTCAACGCCTGCTGCTAGCGGCCGTCCAGCTCGGCCCAGTTCAGCAGGTGGTGCGCGTCAGGCACTTCGTCGCCCACCTGCTGCAGAGCTGATTCCTGCGAGACGGGGTCGATGGCGCACCAGGGACAGGTGAATTCGATTTTGAGGGAGGGCAGGTAAGGCTTTAGATACAAGTGCGTTGGAAATTGTCAAATGTTATTGTAATTGCCATATTTAACTATTTTTGTCAGAATGCAACCCTCACTTACGGAAAGCAACCATGCAAGTTCACAGCGTCAAACTATCCCGCGAAGGGCGGGTGTTGATACCCGCCGAGGTGCGGGCAAGCTTGGGCCTCAGCCAAGGATCGAGCCTGAGCCTGCGCGTGCAAGACGGCGAAATCCGGCTTTTTGACCGCGCGCAGGCGCTGCGCCGCGCGCAGCAGATCATGGCCAAATACAAAAACCCGGGTGAAAGCGTGGTGGACGAGTTGCTGCGCGACAGGCGTGAGGAGGCCGAGCGGGAATGACGCGGGTTTTTGACACATCTGCGGTGCTGGCCGCCCTGGCGCTGGAGCCGGGCGGAGAAAAAGTCGCTGAGCTTTGGGCAGCGGGTGACAACTTGATCAGTGCTGTGAACTATGCCGAAGTGGTCACCAAACTCAATGAACGTGGCGCCACCGATGCTGAAATACTGATCGTGATGGAAGGCGTGCCGTTGACTCTGGTGGATTTTGACCAGCAAGCCGCGCACACAACGGGTCTGCTGCGCACGTCAACGAAAGCATTGGGCCTGTCTTTAGGCGACCGCGCCTGCCTGGCTCTGGCCCAATCCAGCAATGCCACGGTAGTCACCGCAGACCGCGCCTGGAACAAGCTCAACGGCTTTGATCTGCTGGTAATCCGTTGAGCCGTTTGAGTACCCACAGGCGCGCTCACCGTGTATTCCGAAGACCTGAACCACGATCAGCGCTACGGCAATATCACGGTGGTCAACCAACCCGTTCAGTCTTTTCAGTCTTGATTCTTGGTACCGTTCTGGAAGTATTTGGTCACCTGTGAATTTGATGCCAATATGGTGTCCTGGCAGACGCGATCCAGCGTGATGCCGGTCGTCGGAGCTGTGCCTTGCTTGTAGCCACTCGGGCGCTGCATGCAGGGCAATACGGGCCCTCGGTCCTGGCGGGGTTGCTGGCGGCAGTCGAAGCGCCGAAACACCGACGCGATCCATTGGTATCGCCCTAAGGCGACAGCGGCTGAATACTCTGTCTGAGCTTGCGGTACTCCGTCAACGGGTTGATCGACCCACGATCAAACGAGGACACCTTGCGCGGAACATACCCCATGCGGCGGGAAATCTCCTGAGCCGTGTAGGTAACACATGCTGCGATGCTGTCCAGCTTCGTGGCCACAATTTCCGGGTCGATGCCGGACAGACTGCATCCGGCAATGGGTCTACCTCTTGCGTCCAGAATGGGCGCACCGACGCAGTACGTGCTCTCTTCGTTCTCCGCGCAATCGGTCGAATACCCGCGCTGGCGCGTCATCTCCATTTCTTTTTGTAGCCGCGCGCGGTTGACGATGGTGCGTGGCGTTTGCCGGGGCAATCCAGTCTGCACGATGATGTCTGCCGCCGCGTCCTCTGGCAGGAAAGCCAGGATCGCCTTGCCTATGCCAGAAGAATGCAGGGCTGACACGCCGCCCAACGCAGAACGCGCTTGCAGCCGATGGCTGGTTTCGATGACATAAATGAAGCGACACCAAGTCCGCTCCAGCACAGCCAGGTAGACACTCTCGCCACAGGTGTCGGCCAAATCACGTAACAGTGGCGCGGCGCGGTCACGAATTTCGACATTGACCCGTAGGTACTGCGTCAGCGGCAGGAATCCGATACCCAATGCATAGGTGTCGTCGTCCAGCTTTTCAATGCAGTCGATCGACTTCAAGGTACTGAGCAGGTTGTGCGCCGTACTTTTGGGCATCTCCATCCGTCGCGCGATTTCCGCCAACGTCAGTCGCGGTTGCTCGTAGGTGAACAACTCCATGATCCGAAACGCCTTGAGAACCGACTCGACCATATTCCCTCCCTCTTTCAACGCAAAGGACACCAGCGCCACTTGGCCAGCCGCAAATTTTCACCAAACCATTGACGGCACGCGCGTGGCTGGATTAAGATTCCACCATTCCAACTATCGTTCATCATTGCTGAACGACAATTCTACCCTAGGAGGCACTCATGTACATCGTTCGATTTGCTTGGCTCGCTGTGAGTCTATTGCTCGCGTCAACCATTGTGTCCACCACCCATGCGCAAGAAAAAGGCGCGAAACAGTTCAATCTGAAGTTTTCTACGGCCAGCGGTCCACTGGACAACCACACAATTGCCATCCAAAAATTCAAGGAAGCGATCGAAAAGAGCAGCAACGGCCGCATCAAGGTCGAGCTCTTTCACTCCTCGACGTTATACAAGCAGGATGCCGAAGCCGAGGCCCTGATGCGCGGCACGCTCGAGATGAACTACACCTCGGCCAACTGGTTGACGGACAAGGTACCCGAGGCCGGGATGTTCGCTAGCGGCTACCTCTACAAAGACTATGACCACATGACACGCACTCTCAACGGCGAGGTCGGTCGTGCGCTGTTCGAAAAAGTGGTCAAGGCCATCGGCATTCGTCCACTGGGCGCGCTGTACCTGGGCTCCCGCCAACTGAATTACCGCGACATCGGTCGGCCGATCCGCACGCCGCAAGACATGAAAGGCGTGAAACTGCGTATGCCCAACAGCCCTTCATGGCTCTTCCTCGGCAAAGCGCTTGGCGGCAACCCGACCGCCTTGAACTTTGGCGAAATCTACCTTGGGCTCAGTACCGGCACCATCGATGCGCAAGACAACGCGCTGATCGCAATCAAGAACTCCAAGTTCTACGAAGTAACCAAATACGTGACACTGACCCAGCATGTGATCGACTCCGTGTGGCCGACCATCAATGAAAAAGTCTGGCAGGAAATGGGACCAGAGTTGCAAAAGAAGATGCTTGAAGCGATCGAAACGGCGCGGCAGTTCAACGACACCAGCAACCTTGAGGCAGAAAAAACCCTCGTCGATTTCTGCAAGCAGCAAGGCATGATCGTTGTGGAACCAGACAAAGCCGCATTCATGAAAGCCGTTCAATCCGCTTACCTGGAAAACAAGGAGATTTCGGGCAGCTGGGACATGAATCTCTTTCGCAGAGTTCAGGCGCTCGCCAAGTAGGCGTTGCACAGACAGTCTCGTGGCCGCCTCGCGCATGGCTCGCTCATCCCGGTTTCCCTCGCAGTGAAAATCCGCCAGATTTCCCGTGTGCTGCTGGACCTGGTGGAGATTCACCTGCCGGCCGTCGCGTTCATCACGATGTTCAGCGTATTCTTCATCGAGATCGTCGCTCGCTACTTCTTCAATAACCCATTGGTGTGGACATACGAAATCAGCACCTTGGCCTACACATGGACGATCTTGCTGGGTGCCTGCCTTGCGTCGCGACACCGATCGCATATCGTCTTTGACCTGCTGTACGAAAAGCTCTCCGACCGCAGCAAGCTTGTCGTGGACATACTCGGCAACCTGCTGGTAATCGGATTGTTCATTGCCGCGCTTTATCCCAGCTGGGACTTCATCCGATTCAGCAAGGTGACCAAGACCCCGGTCTTGCTGATTCCGATGAGCATCGGGTTCTTTCCGTTCCTGGTCTTCCTGGTGCTGACCATCGCTCACTTGTCGTTTGACACATTCCTGGCGGCGCGCAAGTTGCTGCGTTGGCCTACCTCCAGAAGGCAATTGACATGAGCTGGTATTTGCTGGTGCCCGTGGCTATTTTCTTTCTGGCGTTTCTCGCGCGGATTCCAATTGCGTTTGGAATGCTCGGGGCAAGCATCGCGTACTTTCTCGTTCGCGGACAAGACGTATCCATCATGACGCAGGCCGTGCTGAGCGGCCTGAACAACAGCTACCTCATGATCGCCGTTCCGTTGTTCATCTTCAGCGCGAAGGTGATGAACAGCGGTCTCATCACCGAGAAGATATTCACCTTCGCCATGATGCTGGTCGGTCGCTGGAAAGGCGGCCTGGGCCAGGTCAACGTGCTCGCATCGCTCATCTTCTCCGGCATGACCGGCTCGGCCGTCGCGGACGCTTCCGGGCTGGGGCTCATGGAAATCGAAGAAATGAAAAAGGCTGGCTATGAACCGGAATTCGCGTGCGCCGTGACTGCAGCGTCAGCTGTCATCGGGCCGACATTTCCCCCCAGTATTCCTGCATTGATCTACGCCATGTTGTCGGGGGCATCGGTAAGCGCCATGTTCCTCGGAGGCATTGTTCCCGGCGTATTGTTGGCTCTGGTACTGATGGTCTACGTATGGTACGTAGCGTCCAAAAGAAATTACCCGCGAGGCGGTCGATTCACGGCGCTCGCCGTTGTGCAGACCACGCTGGGCAGCATACCTGCCTTGCTGACGCCGGTGATTCTTTTGTGGGGCATCTACTCCGGCGTGGTCACGCCGACCGAGGCCGCTGCGTTGGCGGCTTCCTATGCGCTTTTCGTATCGGTTGTTGTATACCGCGCAGTGGGACTGCGCAGTCTCTGGGAGATCATCGTCGATACCGTGCAGATGACCGGGACCATCGGAATCATGCTGGGAGCGGCATTTGCCTTCTCGTACATCGTTGCTGTCGAACACCTGCCTGACACCATTGCAAACATGGTGATCAGCCTGGACACCAACAAGATCACCTTCCTGTTGGTTATCAATGCGGTGTTTCTGGTCCTCGGCATGTTCTTGGACGTATCTACGATCCAGGTCGTGTTTCTGCCGATCGTCATCCCGGTTGTGAATGCGCTGGGTATCGACCTGGTTCACTTTGGCGTGGTGATCTGCCTGAACATGATGATTGGCCTGTGCACACCTCCATTTGGCGGATTGCTGTTTGTGGTATCCACTTTGACGCAGACACCCTTGCGCGGCGTCATCCGGGAAACCATGCCCATGGTCTACGTGATGATCGGTCTGCTGCTTGTGCTGACGCTGGTTCCGGACCTGGTCATGTTCATCCCACACAGCATGGCCCGCTGACGGCCGGCTGATCACCCGGAGCATCACACAACATGGGCAGCAAAATGCGCTGGCTCGATACCGCGGCCGACCTGGGTTCATCGCTGCGCCAGGCACAGGAGGAAGGTCGGGTCGCGACTGACTGGACTGCGTTGCGCGAGGAGGTTGCGCATATCGCGGGGTTGCCGGAGGCTGACCCTCAAAGGGACTCCCGGGCGTTTGCATTGACCGATCATCTGGAAAGCTTGCCGATCTCTCCAACCCAGGAGCGCGACGAGCCCTCGACCTGGCAGGCGATTCTTGCAGCGAGGCCTGAAGGCAAAATCGATACCGCCGCTTTGATGGCGCGCGCGCAACAACTGGATCCATCGACGCTGCATGCGCGAATTCATGGTGCCTGGATCGGTCGCTGCGCGGGTTGCCTTTTGGGCCAGCCCATCGAGGGCTGGCGTCAGGAGCGCATTCTCGGTTTGCTGCAGGCGACCGATAACTACCCGATTCGCAGTTACATCTCATCGGATATCGGCGAAGAACTTCGCACCAGGTTCGGGGTTGTCGATCACGGCGCAGTCTACGGCAGCAACCGCAAGAACTGGATCAACAACGTCACCCATGCGCCAGAGGACGACGACACCAACTACACCGTATTGGCGCTCAAATTGTTCGAAGGCTCTGGTGCCGGGTTTGCCAGTAACGACATGGCCCAGTGCTGGCTGATGAACATGCCATTGCTGCATGCATGTACCGCTGAGCGGGTTGCCTATGTCAACCTGTCGAATGGCCTGCTGCCTCCGGAGTCGGCCAGCCGCCGCAACCCGTTCCGCGAGTGGATCGGCGCTCAAATTCGCGGCGACTTCTTCGGCTATGTCAATCCCGGTAACCCGCAAGCCGCTGCCGCAGGCGCATTCAAGGATGCCGCCATTTCACATGTCAAGAACGGCATCTACGGTGAACTCTTTGTTGCCGCCATGATTGCCGCCGCCGCGGTGGAGTCAGACCCTGAGCGGCTTGTTGTCGCCGGCTTGTCGCAGGTCCCCGCCGGCAGCCGCCTGGCCCTGCGCATTGGGGAAACCCTGGCCACCTGGCGCAATGGCGCCAAAGCGCGGGACCTGACTGACGCCGTGCAACGCAATTACCACGAAACCAATCCCTTCGATTGGTGCCACGTCATCCCCAATGCAATCATCGTGACAGCAAGCCTGCTGGGCGGCGCGATGGATTTCACCCGAGCAATCGGCATCGCGGTCGAGGCCGGTTTTGACACGGATTGCAACGCGGCAACCGTAGGTTCGATCGTTGGCATGGCGCTAGGCGTCGACGCAATACCGACGCAGTGGAGGGCGCCGCTGGCTGATCGCCTCAAGAGCGGTATTGATGGTTATGACTTGCCAAAGATATCTGAGCTCGCGGCCAAGACCACAGCCTTCGCCACTCGCGCGCATGCGTGAATGTCGCTTGACACACCAGTGCCATGACCCTAATGCCATGACCAATGCTGACACCGACACTGCCCAACGTGGCAACACCCGCATCGGGCCGGCTGACATGCTCAAACTCAAGCGCTGGAACACGCCCACCATCTACAACGGCTGGGAAATGATCTCCAGCACCGAAAGAACCAGCGGGACCATCAACATGGAGGAAACCCGCGACTTCATGCCGCTCTTCGGCCCCATGGTCGGCCGGGCTGTGACCGTCAAGATTGAAACGACCAATCACAACAACCCAACGCTGCGCAAGGCAGCATGGGACGACTGGTTGGCGTTTGTTGCCGATCTTCCCGGGCCGAAGATTGTGGTCATGCAAGACGTGGACACAAGGCCCGGCATTGGCTCTTTCTGGGGCGAGGTCAGTGCGAACATGCACCGTTCGCTCGGCTGCGTGGGCGCTATCGTTGACGGGGCCA
>JAYVRP010000097.1:0-2571 GCA_043776215.1 Rhodoferax sp.
TACGGTACCTGGGCCGGTCGGGCACTCTACCGTGTCAAACATTGGCTGCATCGCAACACCCGCGCCAACAGCCAGAAGAACATCCACGCGCATTACGACTTGGGCAACGCGTTTTACGGGTTGTGGCTGGACGACACCATGAACTATTCGTCGGCCTGGTTCGATGGCGACACCACACGCACGATGCGTGAGGCCCAGTGGGCCAAAGTGCGCAGGGCGGTCCGCATGGCCGGTATCCGGCCAGGAGACCGTGTGCTGGAAATCGGCTGTGGCTGGGGTGCCCTGGCAGAGGCGATCACTACCGAGTTCGGGGCCACAGTGACAGGCGTCACCTTGAGCACGGAACAATTGCAATGTGCCAAGCAACGCCTGGAGCGCCTGGGTGTGGAGACCGGGGCCGGCAAGGCGGCGGACCTGCGTCTGCAGGACTACCGGGATATTCAGGATGGCCCCTACGATGCCATTTGCTCGATCGAAATGGTGGAGGCTGTCGGACAGGCCTACTGGCCCACCTACTTCCAGGCTATCAGCAGACTGCTCAAGCCTGGGGGCCGTGCCTGCATCCAAAGTATCGTGATCGACGACGCGCTGTTCAAACGCTACATCGCTTCGACCGACTTCATCCAGCAATACATCTTCCCTGGCGGTTGCCTGCCCTGCCCGACCGAATTCCGACGGGAGGCCGCGGCGGCCGGGCTGACCCTGGTGGACGAATTGGCGTTTGGCAAGGACTACGCCGAGACATTGCGGCGCTGGCGCCAGACATTTCTGGCCCGGCGCAGCGACATCCTGGCACTGGGTTTTGACCAGCGCTTCCTGCACATCTGGGAGTTTTACCTGGCCTATTGCGAGGCGGCATTCGACATGGCCAATATCGATCTGGTCCAGTACACGCTGGTCAAGGAAGCCCGGTGATCAAGTTCGGCCTGCATTGGGCACTCGCGGTAGCGATCGCACTCGCTTCGATGACCGTCGCGGCGAATCCCTTGCCGCAGGAACTGCGTCAAAACCTGCCGGGCGCCAGCCTGGGAGGCCATGCGCGGTTCACGTTCCTGGGCTTCGACTTGTACGACGCCCGTCTGTGGGCGGAGCCGGGCTTTACCACCGAGCGGTACGACCTCCATCCATTTGCCCTGGAGCTGACCTACCTGCGTGACTTCACCGGCGAATCCATCGCCGACCGGTCTGTGGTGGAGATGCGGCGCCAGCCCGGAGCCACTGAAGCCCAGTTCGACACATGGAAACGCTGGATGCGAAGCGCGTTCCCCAACGTGCGCAAGGGTGATCGGATCACGGGTCTGCACCGCCCAGGAGAAGGTGCCCTGTTTCTGGTGAACGGTCTGCCAGTGGGAGCCCTGCGGGATGCGGATTTTTCGCGCCGGTTCTTTGGCATCTGGTTGTCAGCCCAGACGTCAGACTCACGTTTGCGCGAGATACTGCTCCTGCAGGTCGCGCCCCGCTGAGCCCCGCGCATGCAAACGCCCGAACCCGCGACTGCGCCATTGACCATCGCGCAAGGCCTGCACTACGGTTTGCTCGGGCTGCCACTGGCTTTCGTTGCACTGCCCCTGTATGTGATTCTGCCGAACCATTACGCCAGGGAGTTTGGTGTTCCCCTGGCGACACTGGGTGCGGTATTGCTGGCTGCCCGCATTTTCGATGCTCTGATAGACCCGGTGATCGGCCGCTGGTGCGACCGCCTTTTCGCCCGATCCCTGCAGGCCGTACTGAGGTTCGGCGCCGTCGCCGCCGTCCTGCTTGCCGCAGGGTTTGGGCTTCTTCTTTTTCCAGCCACGCGCGAACCCACTCCCTTGATTGCCTGGGCCACGGCGTTGCTGGTCCTCACCTATGCCGCCTACAGCGCGTTGAGCGTCGCCCACCAGTCGTGGGGCGCCATGCTGGGTGGCAACGAGTCCTACCGGGGCAGCGTGGTGGCCTGGCGTGAGGCACTCGGGCTTGTCGGCGTGGTTCTCGCGTCGGTGACTCCGCTGTTGCTGGGCCTGCCGGCGACCCTGGCACTGTTCTGCGTGGCTTTGGCGGGGGGTTGGGCGGCCTGGACACGCGCGGTGCGCCCCCTTCCCTCTGCAACGGGGGCGGGCGGGAACCTCTGGCTGCCATTCCGGCGCCCCGCGTTCCGGCGTTTGCTCACCGTTTTCGTGTTGAACGGTATTGCCAGCGCGGTGCCGGCCACGCTGGTCCTGTTTTTCGTGCAAGACCGTCTTCAGGCACCCCGGGCCGTGGAGTCCGCCGTTCTGGCTGTCTACTTTCTGTGCGCGGCCCTGTCGATACCTGTATGGCTGCGCATCGTGGCCCGTGCCGGCTTGGGGCGTAGCTGGTTGCTGGGAATGCTCCTGGCGGTGGCTGCCTTTGTCGGTGCCACCCAACTCGGGGCCGGGGATACGGTGGCTTTTCTGGTGGTATGCGCCCTGTCCGGTCTGGCACTGGGCACCGATCTGGCGCTGCCAGGCGCCATGCTGGCCGGTGTCATCACCGATGCCGGGGACCGGGGCCGATCAGAAGGCGCCTATTTCGGCTGGTGGAACTTCGCCACCAAACTCAACCTGGCCTTGG
>JAYVRP010000098.1:0-8465 GCA_043776215.1 Rhodoferax sp.
CCCATCAGATCGGTGATGGCCGGGCCAGAGCCCTTGTAAGGCACGTGCACCATGTGGATGCCAGCGGCCTGCTTGAGCAACTCGCCCGTCAGAAAGCCGGCACTGCCCAATCCTGCAGAGGCATAGTTGAAGGCACCAGGCTTGGCGCGCGCCATGGCCACAAACTCGGCCATGGTTTTGGCGGGATGGTCGGCGCGCACCACGAACCCGTTGGGGAAGGTGCCCAGCAAGGCGAGATGAGTGAAGTCCCGGATCGGGTCATAGGGCATGCTGCTGCGCATCAGCGGCCCCGGCGCAATGGCCGGGTTGGCCGACACCACCAGCGTGTAGCCGTCAGGGGCCGCCTTCGCCGCGGCGTCGGTACCCAGCACGGAACCAACGCCCGGCTTGTTATCCACCACCACCGACGTCTTGAGCGCATCGCCCAGGCGCTGGGCAATCATGCGCGCGATGACGTCCGTGGAGCCACCTGGTGGAAACGGCACGATGAGTTTCATCGGCCGCGCCGGGAAAGCCTGCGCGAACGCCGCACGAAATGTACCCATCATGCAGACAGCCACGAGGGCGCCACCCAATTGCCGACGTTTGAAAGTCGAGACCATGCCTTCAGTTCCTGTCATGTTGTGCAGGCGCCAAGCCAAGGCGATGCAGACCGTCGCGCGCGAGGGCCAGGTTGGAAGAAATCACCGGCACGCCGAAATGCGTGCTGGCCCGGTCAATCAGCGGCAGGCTGGGCATGCCGGTGCCTGACAGGACCACCGCATCCGCCTTGCCGATATCAAATCGGCTGAGCACCGACCATGCATCGGACGACTGCAGGCCGTAAATGTGGACAGTGTCATCGGACTTGATGTCCACACCGCCCTGACGCACCACATCAAACCCTTGGGCCCGCCACCATGTCACGGCAGCCGTCATGATGGGCGCGGGGTACGGAGATACCAGCGCGATGCACTGCGCACCGACGGCCCGCAATTGGGTCAAGAGTGCTGCCGGTGCCGTGATCACCGGCGCGCCCAGCGCCGCTTGCGCATCAGCAATGGCCCGCTCCTGTGCGGCAGCATCCAGCAAATAACAACTTGCCGTGCAGGCAAAAAGGAAGGCATCAATTTTCATGCCCGCAAACTGCCGGGCATGTTGCGGCAATTCGGTCAGGTAGGCTTTCAGCCGTGTGACAGGATCGGGGCTGGGCGAAGTCAATCGCAGGGTCACATAGTCCACCTCAAGGGGGAGCAGACGACGGATCTCGGCCTCCACCGTGGGGTTGGCTTGAGGTGTGCCGACGCCGAGCCGGCCCGCGCGTGCATAGTCCATCTGAAAGGTTTGCGTGTGAATCGTGTTCATGTTGCTTATGGCGTTGCCGATGCACGGGCAAGACCGGAGATCATCGAACTTTTCAGCAAATGCTCGCGATGGGTCACCGGATCTGCGATCAGCGCCTGCAGGCGCGCCATTTCCAACGACCGCCAGGCGGGATCTCGCTGCTGCATGCGCATGCGGTTGGTGTGGGACTGGGCCAGGATCTCGTCTTGCGCAATCGGGCGGCGCTGGCGTGTATAGAGGTTGAAGAGTTCGTCTGGCGCGCCCTGGTTCAGCACTGCAATCAACTTGTCGGTCAGGTTGACTGCGTCGTGGATGCCACCATTCATGCCCATGCCACCCGACGGGCTGGTGAGATGGGCGGCGTCGCCCGCAAATAACACACGGCCAGCGCGGTAGTCATCGATCAGGCGGCGATGAATGCGGTAGGGTCGAATCTCGACAATTTCATACGGCTCGTTGCGCGTCACGATGCGCTGCAGCTTTCGCTCAATGGCCTGTGGCTCCAGGGCCTGCTCGACCGATTCAGTGGGGTCGGAATACAGCGAGCAGCGCCAGATGTCCGGCAGCCTCAGCAGCGAGAACGTGCCCTGCTCGCACCACACATAGTTGACGTTGGACAGGCCCGGCAGATGGTCTTCAAACCGGTAAGGCGTCGTCGCAAGAATGGTGGTCTCGGGGTAGGTTTCCCCAGTGAACGTCATGCCCGTCAGCTTGCGGCACATGGAACGGGCGCCATCGGCAGCAATCAGATAGCTGGCCTTCAGCGTTGCGGGCCCCGAGGGCGTGGTCACCGTCACCGAAACACCGCTGTCATCCTGCGTCAGCGCCGTCAGCTCGCAGCCATGGCGGACCTGCAAATTAGCGGCTTTTTGCGCTTTGGCGTCAGCCAGCCGAGTCAGCACGCGCTGCTCACACTGAAGTCGAAACGGGTAGCGAGTGTCGCCTCGCAGGACCGACAAATCGAACAGCGCCCTCTCATTGGACTCATGGCGGCGGATCTGCCAGGTGGGCGAGACCAGCCCCTGGGAAATCAGGTCGGGCGTGATGCCCAGCTCATCGAGCATTTCCAGTGTCGGGGGGTGAAAGGTGGATGCCCGAAAGTCATCGCTGACAGCGGGTTCCCTGTCGATCACCAGAGTCTCGATGCCGGCGCGCGCCAGCCGCAGCCCCGCCACCAGGCCCACCGGCCCTGCACCACAAACGATAACGGCAAAATGTTTCATGGAGTCCGGTCAGGCGGAAATCATGTCAACGCCAAACTGCATCCAGACTTTGCGTTCATCTGACAAATACGCCGGTGTACTCCGGCTTGGCGCCGGAAAACTTCACCACATTCGCCCAACGGGTGATCTCGCTCTGCACAAACCTGCCGAAATCGTCGGACGCGCTGCCCACGGGAATGTAGCCCTCGGTCTCGGTCTCCAGGCGCCGTCGTACATCCGGTGACGCCACGGCCATCCTTGACCCCATCATCCAGCCAAGTCTCGGCGTCCTCGGGCGTCAGCCGACCCAGTCCGCCCTCCAGCCACGCGACGACGAGTGTGTTGTTGCCATTGCTCGGCAGGTCTTCGGGCCAATGGCCCGGCGCCTGCAAAAACTGTCGCAGGCTACAGACCTCGCTGGCCGCGCATACCTGAGTGCGGGCCTCGTCGTCCCATACCCAACTGGTGCCGCGCCGCTGCCAAACCGTGTCGGTGATCTGTCTCATGTGCCGCAACTTTGCGCGATCCCGGCGCGGCGAGCCAATTCAATGGCGAGCTGCTTGAAATCCTGATAGCACTGCTGCACGTTGGCTTGGTGCGCGCCAATTGCACCATCTGATGGCTTCAAGCTGAACATCGGCTTGCGCGCTTCCATCGCCATCGGCATCAAGCTGCGATAGTGCTTGATGCGCTGAATTTGATTCTGGTCGGGTGCAAGTGCCGTTTGCGTAAGCACTTCGCCCAGTACGCTCTCCCGGTAAGCCAGCGGCAGTCGCTGTTGCCATTTCGCGTATGCTTTTGTCGGACGACCCAGCCGCTCGGCATGCTGCATCAGGACATATCCCGTTGGCGACATCTGGCCCGTTGGCAAAGCGCCAACCGCACCGGGTGCCTTGTTGAATGCCTGCGACCAAGTGTCGCGCCACTGGCGCAGGGTAGGCCCGAGGTTATTCAGTTCCTGCAAAGAGAAAAGATCAGGTGCCACGGGTACTACGACATGGCTTGCCGCGACAAGCGCCGCGCGGTTGATCGCGCCCAGATTGGGGCCGACATCAACCAACACCAAATCGGCATGGTGGCGCTCAGCAGCCTCTCGGATCACGCGCCAAAAAGCAGTTGTCACCCGAAATGCACGCTCTCTGCCTTCCAGACAGCGTGGCCATTCCGTCGACAGATCGTCTTCAATCCTCGACAAGGCCAAATCGCCAACCAGCAACCCCAGCGCTGGGGATAGCTCCTCGATATGGGCTTTGCCCACGTCCCCGGTGCCACCAAACAACGGTGACACTGCGCCAAACATGGTTTCAGGATGCTCATCATCCGGCCAAAGCGACTCCAGCCTCTCCTCGTCCAGAGCCATGATGGACAGATTCGATTGCGGATCGAGATCGATCATCAGGGGGCGATACCCCAGGTCCGCGAACATCCATGCCGTGTGGTAGACGAGGGAGGTCTTGCCGACTCCGCCCTTGTTGTTGAAGAACGCGATACTGATCATGCTGCCCCCGTGTCAATGATGGCGGCAACGAAACCCGGCTGCACCTCAAAATGCAGCCGCTCTCCCAACGCCTTACGGGCAATGGTGATGCCAGCCCCGAAACGTTGCACGAAACCCAGGGCGCGCAGCGCCTCCGCGAGATTCGGGTTGCGGTAATCGGTCACGCCCGGCTGACCGAAATTTTCCGGTGTGACGCTGCCAAACGGGCCGCCAGGATTATGAATTTCGATGCGGTTATCGAACCAGTACACCCGCACGGGCGCATTCGTTGCCTCATAACTGCG
Source organism: Rhodoferax sp. (assembly GCA_043776215.1). GTDB lineage: Bacteria > Pseudomonadota > Gammaproteobacteria > Burkholderiales > Burkholderiaceae_C > CAISIP01. The sequence goes on from JAYVRP010000098.1 coordinate 4,308, forward strand.
GTGCATGAAGGCATTTCGCACCAACTGCCGCAGGGCGTCCATGGGGTAAGTTTCAGCCCGTGTCTCCATTGCCACGTAAGCGAACTGCACTCCACGCAGGTTATGGGCTTCGAGTTTCTCTTCGAGGCGCCGGATTTGGTCCGCCACCGTCCCAAAAATCCGCTCCTCGTCGACAACTGGCTCCGTGAGGTCTTTGCCGGCGATGCGTAGAAATTGGGTATATGCCCCAGGCAACCAGTCAGCGGGAGACTTGCCAACGACCAACAGCCCCAACACGGTCGGCGCGGTAATTGACTCGCTCACCACCATTTTAGTCGCGGCAAGCCGCTGCTCGTGACTACGTTCGTTGCCTGCCAGCACGTCACGCGCCACCACCGACGGCAGATACTCCTGCTCGAAGCGCAGGTGATCGAGATCGTCCAGGGTCGCATCGGCGATGGACTGAATGTCGAACGGTCGATCGCGATGACGGCGGCGCTCGTTAAGGATGCGCTCGTCCTGTGCGCTGGCCAGTCCGCGCCTTGGCCCCCAGCGCACATGGATACGCCCCTTGTAACGGACCGGCGGCGTGTCGCAGGGCCAGACGGTGATGACCGCAAAGTCGGCATTGCCAAGACGGCGTTTTTCCACCAGCAGGGTGGGCGGCGGCGCGATGTTCCCGTCGGTCTTGATGTCCGCCAACTGCCGCAGCAGCTCATCAGTCACGTCCAGCCCCATCGGCGCGCCATCGTCTCTCGCACCGATGAAAACCACCCCGGGTTGGCCATGCCCGGCCAGATCATTGGCGAATGCACACACGGCTTCACGGGCGGTTTGCGGCGCGTTGCCCTTGAATGACTCTTTGCGCTCCGCCCGATCCGATTCGAGCTCGGTCAGCATGACTTCGAGGACTGCGTCGCTGTAGGGATTCATAGCGCGTACTCCTCAACCAGCGAGCCCTGCGTTGGCTTGACCGCTCGCGTCGCAGCCCAACCGTTGTAGATCGAGACCGCACGCGAGGCGGTATTCCGACTGGCCTGATCCGGGCCGTTCTTGTGCAGCCATTCCAGCAAGGGCTTCAGTGCCACGTGGGGCTTGAAGTTTTCGTTCTTCAGCGTGTCGGAGTTGTTGATGCCGCTGCCATCGAAACACGCGCCGATCAGCGCCAGCGCCTGATCCAAGTCTGAGGTCAGTCGGCGCTTGTGCTTGCCAGACCAGTCACGGGCAAAGTCCAGCGGATTGCCGAGGCCGCGCTCACCGATCACCGCCACCGGACGCCCTTGCTTCGGGCCAACCGCCTCGATCCCCTTCGGCAGATCGTGGGTGGAATAAGTGATCTCCAAAAACGCCTTCGCAGCAATTTGGGTCGCACCGGTGTTCGTGTCATTGGAGAGATCGATGGCTGTCCCTTTGAGGCGTTTGCCCCGAAATTCTTCTTGTAGAGTCAGTCCAAGCATTACTTTCGCTCCCCATTATTCGGTTGGCCTTTGGCCGCCCCATCGCCTACACGGCCGGTGTCGAGGGCCGACATGGACTGCTGCGCAATCCAGCGATCAATGTCCGTACGCGAGAACCGCCATGTCCCGCCTACCTTGAAGGCTGGAACTTTCTTTGCTGCCGCCAAACGGTACAGAGTTCGCTCGGCGACCTCAGTGATCGTCAGGATGTCGGATGTGGGCTTGGCCATTGGCAGAAGCATTCACGGTTGTCAAAATTGGCATGATTTGGCCATCTTATCCAGGTTGGCGTCGCACAGCACCCGTCGCTCAGTCGCTGCCAAAGAGGACGTCGATCGCGTTCTGGATGGTCAACCGGTGGGCGTCCAGGCTTCCGGCTTTTGACTTGAGCAGCAACGATGGAACCGCCCTCATCGCAGGCGTGTCCATGACAACGCGGCGCCCCGCAACTTCGAAGGCAGGATTCAGTTCGGAGATTGGCAACGGGACTGCCGCTGCATCCCACAAAGGTACGACGACCCGGGTCAGCAATCCCTTGAGATGGTCATTCTGGACGTCCAGAAAAAAGGGCACCCGATTACGTTCCGCGACATCCGGGTTGGCAACCACATCGAAGCAGGCCATGTCAGGCCCCGGTCGCCCCGTCACCCAAACCTTTGCCCCAGGTTCGGTACTTCGCCAACGGCAGCCCGTAGCTGGCGACGCGTTCGTTGCAAGCGGCGATGGCTTCCTTGTTTTGCTCGTTCCAGCGCTCCCAGTACAAGCGTTGAATCTCTTGGGCCAACAGCGTATCGACGGTTTGGGAAATATGGAGCCCCATCGAACGCGCCACTTCGAGCACCTTGCTGTGGAGGGAGAGGTTGGTGGGCCTCTTGGCGGCGTTGTCGAGATCGAGCATCAGACTCCTTCATGATGGATGCGCATATCGTATGCGCAATTTACACACCATTCGTCGGCTGCAGGCCTGCCGCGCTACAAGCATTACCGACTGGCGCGCCCTGCAAAAGCCTTCCACCGCGCACCGGGTCAAAGCGCCAACGGCGTGCCCCAGGCCGCCAGTTGGGCGATCTCGGGAAGTTGCCGCCCCGCTGGCGCCAGCGCATCGCTGCGCTGGCGGGCCAGGAAGCGACCCCGTCCGCGCGCGGCATCGATGCGCCCGGGCGCTGCGGCCTGGTCCACCAGCACCTCGCCACGCGACATCACGAGCACCGGCCAGCCTTTGAGCTCGCGGCCGCTATAAGGCGTGTAACCGGTGTTGTCGTGCAACAGCGCGGCATCCACCGTGACCCGGTGTTCGGGGTCCCACACGGCAATGTCGGCGTCAGCCCCGATGGCGATGCTGCCCTTCGCAGGCGACAGCCCGTAGGTCGCCGCATGCTGCGTGGCGGTCAGGCGCACGAACTCGTTGATGCTGATGCGGCCCGTGCCCACGCCGTAAGTGAAAAGCAGCGGCAGGCGCAGCTCGAGCCCTGGCACACCGTTGGCCATCTCCTTGAAGGTGGTCTTCTCGCCCCGGGGCAGCTTGCCGCTGGCGTCGAAGCGGTAGGGCGCGTGGTCAGACGAAACCAGCGCCAGGGTGCCGTCGCGCAGGCCGTCCCAGCAGGCCTGCTGCGCCGCCTCGTCGCGCGGCGGCGGCGAGCAGCAGAACATCGCACCCTCCAGGCCGCGGTCGATGTCGCGCGCGGTCAGGAACAGGTATTGGGGGCAGGTCTCGGCCAACACCTTCACGCCGCGCGCCTGCGCGGCGCGGATCGCCTGTACACCTTCGACTGAGCTCACATGCACGATCAGGATCGGTGTGTCCACCACCTCGGCCAGCGCGATGACGCGCCCGATCGCCTCGGCCTCGGACGAGCGCGTATGACAGACGGCGTGGTACCGCGGTGCCACGTTGCCCTGGCCCACCATGCGGCCGGCCAGCCAGCTGATGATGCCGTGGTTCTCGGCATGTACCATCGTCAGCGCGCCATGCCGGCGCGCTGTGGCCAGCACATCGAGGATCTGCTCGTCATGCAGGCGCATACGGTCATAGGTCATGAAGATCTTGAAGGACCGGATGCCGGTGTCGATGGCGGCGGGAAGGTCGGTCTGCAGCGTCTGTGCATCGGGGTTGGCGACGATCAGGTGAAAGGCATAGTCGATCACCGCTTTTTCGGCGGCCCGCTGGTGGTAGTCCGCCAACACCTCGGGAATGTGGTCGCCGCGGTGTTGGGCACAGAACGGGATCACCGTGGTGGTGCCGCCGAAGGTCGCCGACACGGTGGCGGAATGGAAATCGTCGGCGCACATCACTCCGAACGACGAGATCTGCTCGATGTGGCAATGGCTGTCGATGCCCCCCGGCAGCACCAGCTTTCCGCGCGCGTCGATCTCACGCAGCCCCCTCGGCAGACCTGCGGCGAGCGCCACCACACGCCCGCCGGCAATGCCCACATCCGCGCCCAGGCTTCGCTGGGCGTTCACCACCGTGCCGCCGCGGATCACAGTGTCGAAGTTCATGCTGTCCCCGTCAGCGCCGCGCGCTTGTGCGCGATGCGCTCCATCATGCGGGTCAGGTCGGCATGTTCGTCGGCATTCAGTTGCACCCCGGGTGCGCGCACCTTCGCACTGACAATGGCGCCGCGCCGCCGCAGGATCTCCTTGCGCCAGGCCAGCGCCACGCCGGCCTGCGTTTCGTAGCGCACCATGGGCAGGTAGATCTCGAACAGGTCGTCGGCCAGAT
>JAYVRP010000099.1:0-2567 GCA_043776215.1 Rhodoferax sp.
CGCGGCGGAACGGCCATTTCCCATCAATTCGGTGACGGTCGACTCATCGTCAGCCCCCACGGCAGTGGTTACGCAGGCCGCAATAACCAGGCCCAGCGCCAAGTTCCTTGTCCGTCCGACGGTGGGGTGCATCATGGTGTCTCCGGGATCGTCAGGCCTTGCCCTGCTCTTGTCTGCGTGATGTTACGTGAACGTCCGCTCTCTGGGGGATGCTCTCCGGCAAGCGGGTTGTCGACTCGCGCGCCAGGGCGCTTGATGCATCGTCTCGGCTGGCCAATTCTTCCGTCGGGGCGGTTGCCGGGTCCATTCACGTCAGTCCAACTTGATGCCCAGGTCCACTGCGAGTTTGATCCACACCGGTACATCGGTTTCCCAGTCGCGGCGCGTCTCGACCAGGTTCTTGGGTTTGTTGGGTATGCCGAATGCCTCGCGCAATTTGACCGCACGCTCTGTATTGGCGCCCTCGACCGCGACGCGGGACAAAACCTGCAGCACGGCCTCGGGCGTGCCTGCAGGCGCCAGCAAGGGGAGGCCGCCCTCCAGGCGCACCAGCCGTCCCTCGACACCTTGTTCCGCCAGGGTGGGCACGTCCGGCAATTTGGGTGAGCGGTAGGAACCGGTCACACCGATCGGCCGCACTCCGCGTGTTTGCACGGTCGCAAACGCCTGGTAACTGCCAATGGCGACTTGCAACTGTCCGGAGGCCAGATCGACCCACATCGGCGACTCGCCCCGGTAATGCACCGAGACAATCTTTGTTCCGTGCGCGCGGTTGGTCTGGTCGGCCACCATGTGCGGATAGGAACCCGGCGCATAGGTGCCCATCGAGGTCTGATTGGTTTTGGCATAGTCGATGAACTCGCGCATGGTGCGCACCGGCAGCTCTTCCGGAACACCCACCACCAGCGGCCCCGATGGAAACAACGCAATCGGCGTGAGGTCCTTGTCAAGGTTATAGGGCAGCTTGGAATACAACACACGGTTCTGCCACACCGTGCCCGATGTGGTCATCAACAGGGTGGTGCCGTCGGCGGGGGACTTGGCCACCAGGTCGATGCCGATGATGGCGCCGGCGCCCGGCTTGTTTTCGACCACACACGGCACACCCAGCTTCGCCGTGAGCTGCTCCGCGTACAAACGGGCATACGCGTCAGTCAGCCCGCCGGGCGGGAAGGCCACGATGATACGGATCGGTTTGGTGGGCCATTTCGTCGATTGCGCGAAAGCGCCGGGTGCAATCGCGGCACTGCCCAGGGCGGCTGCAGCGGCAATAAAGTCGCGACGCGACGGGTCCGGGCACAGGTAAGGCATAGGTGTGTCTCCTATCGTTTGTCGATCCTGCGGATTACAGCACTTTGCGCAGGAAACCAATTTTGGACACCCATTTCAAAGACCATCAGCACCACGGTTTGCGGCACAACAAGGTTGTCAGCGCCGCCGAGGCGGTGCGTTTGATCCACGACGGAGACACGGTTGCCACCGGCGGCTTCCTCAAGTCGCGGTTGGAGGCGGCGCGGAGTTGATGGTCAGCGTCGCTTCCTGCGCGCGCAGTTCGGTTTTGAGGACCTTGCCGTAATTGTTTTTCGGCAGTGCATCGACGAAGCGGTAGTGTTTGGGGCGTTTGTAGCGTGCCATATGGTCCAGGCAGTGGGCGTCGAGTTGCTGCGCAGTCACGTTGCCGCGTGACACCACATAGGCCACCAGAGACTCGCCCCATTCAGGATCAGGTCGCCCGATCACGCTGGCGTCCAGAACCTGTGGGTGCATCAGCAGGGTTTCCTCGATCTCGCGCGGGTAAACGTTGTTGCCACCAGTGATGACCAGATCCTTGCTGCGGTCGAGCAAGGTCAGGAAACCGTCGTCGTCGAGCGCGCCGACGTCGCCGGTGTAGAGCCAGCCGTCCCGAATCGCAGCGGCGGTGGCTTCGGGCTGGTTCCAGTAGCCGGCCATGACCACCTCGCCACGCACGCAGACTTCGCCGGGAGTGTGATTGGGCAGGGGGTGCCCCGCGCCCGAGCGGATCGAGATCTCGAGCATTGGCTGCGCAAACCCGACCGATGCCATGCGCGCACGCCAGCGCGGATGGGCCTTGTCTTCGATCACGCTTTTTGGCAGGACACTGATGGTCATGGGGCTCTCCCCCTGGCCATAGATTTGGGCGAAGTGCGGGCCGATCACCACCCGGGCGGTCTCGATGTCGGCCAGGTACATGGGCGCACCGCCATACACGATGGTGGCCAGGCCTGAGGTGTCGGGCCGGTGTGCGCGGGCCCATTCAGCCAGTCGCTTGACGATGGTCGGCGCCGCGAAACACGAGGCATTGCGCCAATACGCGGCCAGCGCGAAGAACTCGGCGCAGTCGAGTCCGCCCGAGGCCGGCACGACGTTGACACCTCCTTGCAACACATAGGGCAGGTGGTACAGGCCGGCGCCATGCGAGAGAGGGGCCGGGTGCAGCATGCTGTCTCCAGGCTGGACCTGCTGCACGGTGGCCAGGTAGGCCATCGTCGCCCAGCGCAGGTTGCGGTTGGTCAGCACGACGCCTTTGGGTTTGCCAGTCGTCCCGC
>JAYVRP010000100.1:0-8458 GCA_043776215.1 Rhodoferax sp.
GTTCGTCAACGTCACCAAATCGTTTGGCGACCGCGTGCTGATCGACAATCTGAGCTTCAAAGTGCCCGCTGGTGCGATTGTCGGCATCATCGGCCCCAATGGTGCCGGTAAATCAACCCTGTTCAAGCTGATCGCAGGCAAAGAGCAACCAGACAGCGGTGAAGTCAAAATCGGCAAAACCGTGCACATGGCCTTTGTGGACCAGCACCGCGACGACTTGGAGAACGCCAAAACCGTCTGGGAAGATGTCTCAGGCGGCCTCGACATTCTGACTGTCGGCAAGTTCCAAATGCCAAGCCGCGCTTACTGTGGCCGCTTCAACTTCAACGGTGCAGACCAACAAAAACGTGTTGGCACTCTGTCTGGCGGTGAGCGTGGTCGTTTGCACCTTGCCAAAACCCTGATTGCAGGCGGCAACGTTTTGATGCTCGATGAGCCATCGAACGACTTGGACGTGGAAACGCTCCGCGCGCTGGAAGATGCCTTGCTGGAATTCGCCGGCTCGGTCATGGTCATCAGCCATGACCGCTGGTTCCTGGATCGCATTGCGACCCATATTCTGGCTTGCGAAGGCGACAGCCAGTGGACCTTCTTCAACGGCAACTACCAGGAATATGAGGCGGACAAGAAGAGGCGACTGGGCGAAGAGGGCGCCAAACCGAAGCGCATGCGCTTCAAGGCGCTGAAGTAAGGATTGCGGCCGCGCCGCCGAGGGACTCTGACATGCGAGTGACCGAACCTGAAGACATGCAGCAGTACGTCGCACTGTACAAAGCGACGGTGGCGCAGGCCGTGGGCGGCGCCGGAGCGTTGATGGCGCGGCTGGTGGCCCATGTGCGTGCGTCGCTGCGGGAACTCGAAAGCGAGGCCGGCGACCGGCGCGAGCGTGACCGGCTGACCCAGTCGAGGCGCCTGCTCAACCAGTTCGAGAGTACGCTTTGCGCGCGTTTTGCCGAGGAATTGCAAAACGCGTTCAACCGGATTTCGTCGACCGAACGGGCCGTACCGGCGGCGCCGACGGACCTGCACTTTGACCAGCTGGCAGGCATGGACGCGGCGCAAGTCCGGCAAAGTGTCGCAACGGCGCGGGTCCAGCAGTCGGTGCAAGCTGCGGCCGAAACCACCTTGTCCGAACTCAATCGGCTGATCTGCGCCATGCTGGGCCTGAAGGAAGTCCGGCTCGAGCGCAACCCGTTGCGGCCCGCCGTGTACGTCGACGCAGTAACGGCCGCCCTGGTCCACCTGCCGGTGCCCTCGGCGACCCGCCAGGGCTGGATCTCGATGATGTCCGGTGCACTGGGGCGCGAACTCGATATTTATTACCACGACTTGTGTGCCGAATTGCGCGACCGCGGCGTCACAGGCGCACAGGGTGCGGCTTCTGCCGATGGCCGATTGGCCACGTCGGCGGCGGGCGCTCCCAGGCGCACAGACGCAGGCCTGTTGACCCTGGAAAAGCTGCGCCAACTGTTGGCCGAGGTACCCCGTGACGCGCAAGACACGATCTCCCAGCGGTATGAACCCGGCAGCTCGGAGGGCAATGGCGAAAGTGTGTTCGCCGCTGCGGCGCAGGTTTCCATCGACTTCAGCACCACCGTACCGGCGGCCTTCGAAGCGTTGCGTGAAATGAAACAGGTGGAGCAGGTTGCGCAACGGCTGAAGGGGCGCAAGACCCCGGATGCGCAGGAAGCCAGCGAACGCCAGCGCGCACGCGACATCCTGCGCCGGTCGGCGCACGGGCTGGAGCAGACGCTGGGGCTCGAAGTGGTCGAGATGATGGTCGACAACATCACCCGCGACCCGCGCCTGCTGGGTCCGATCCAGCGCCTGGTGGCCGACCTGGAGCCGGCATTGCTCCAGCTGGCGCTGGTGGATCCGCGGTTCTTCAGTCACAAGCAACACCCTGCACGTCGCCTGTTGCACGAAATCACGCACCGCAGCATTGCCTTTGAATCGGTCGATTCGCGGGGCTTCAGCGGTTTCATGGAGCCCTTGCAGGAGGCGGTAGCCCCGTTGGCCGCAACACCCATCGACACGGCCGAGCCTTTTGACCGCGCATTGAGCCGGCTGGTGGAGCTCTGGGATGCACCCGGCGGTGCCGACAAGCGCCAACTGGACCGCGCAGTCAAGGCGCTGCAGGAAGCCGAACAACGCAATGCCCTGGCTGCCACCATCATGGCGGATCTGCACAGCCGCCCCGACGCGGCCCAGGTGCCAGCGTCTGTGATTGACTTCCTGTGTGGCCCCTGGGCGCAGGTGGTGGCGCATGCGCGTATCAGCGACAGCACCGGTGCCATGGACCCGGGCGCCTACGCCCAAACCATCGACGACGTGATGTGGAGTGCGCAGCCGGCCCTCGCGGCGCGCCAGCAAGCGGCCCTCGCCCTGTTGGTGCCACAACTGCTGGCCCGCCTGCGCGAAGGCCTGGCAACGATCGATTACCCGGTGGCCGGCACCAGTGCCTTTTTTGCGTTGTTGGACGGTTTGCACCAACAGGGTTTTGGCGCGCAGGGCAGTGCACCACCCACGGCACCCGGGGCAGCGCAGCCGCCATTCCCGGACAGCGCCCTGCGCCCCGTGGCGGCAGACTCTGTCTGGCTGGCACCGACTGAGGCGCTGGCATCGGGTTTCATCGACCTCGACACCGCCAGCCGCCCGGCCGCAGTGTCGCAGGCGCACGAGGGCCGTGCCGACGCGCTGGCCCTCGGCATCTGGGTGGCACTGCTGGCCGAGGACGGCTGGACCCGCACCCGACTCGTCTGGTCCAGCCCGAATGGCACCTTGCTCCTGTTCTCCGACGCGCTGGGCTATATGCAATCGCTCACCCGGCGGGCTTGCGAGCAGATGTTTGCACAGGGGCAACTGCGTATTATTTCGACCGATCCGGTCGAGGATGCGCTGGACGCGGTGGCCCAGGCCGCCATGCGCAACAGCGTCGACGTCAGGGTCTGAGCAGCCGCTGGCGCACCAGGTCGATGTGGTTGCGCAGGGCATACAGCTCGTCGGCGTGGGACAGCGGCACCACCACTTGCCCGACACGCAGCTGGAGTTGGTCGAGTTCGGTCAGCAGATCCTGCACGGCCTGCGCGCTGGTGGTCTCGCGGTTCTCGATGTCGCGCAGCTGTGCATACCAGCGGAACACCCGCGAGCGGATCCGGAACTCATAGAGCGGCGGCACGATGCGCGACAGCGGCAGCAGCAGCGCGATGATGATGCCCAGCGACAACCACATGCGCTCCAGCAGATTGGCCAGCGAAAACGGCAGGTAGCGCTGGAGCAGCGGCACACCGCTGCGGATGGTGCGTTCGGCCTCCCTGGCCAGCGGGTATTCCGCATTGGTGGCGACCGGGAACTCATGCGAGCGGCTGAACCATCCGGCATTGCCGTGCAGGGTCAGCGAGGCTTGCGAGAACAACTGCAGGATAGCGGGGTGCACGTCGGGACGCGCCAGCAGTGTGGTGGTAGGGGCCACCAGGCGCACATCCTGCGCTGGCACGTCGGCGGCCAGATCGACCACGCCACGCGGCAACGTGACTGGCGCCAGAAATGGCAAGCGGCGCGAGTAGGCTTCGTTCTGCGCAAAATCCAGCAGCTTCACGCCGGGTGTCTGAAGCAGCATCTGCACCATCAGCGATTCGGGCGCCGAGGCGAACACCAGCGTATCCACCTCGCCACCCAGGAACGCCACGGTGGCAGCGGTCTGGTCGAGTTGCGACAGTTGCATGCCGGCGGTGTCGAGCCGGTTGAGTTCAAACAGGGCCTTCATGAGGTTGGGCACACCGCTGCCCGGTGTGCCGACATTGATGCGCAGGCCCTTGAGCTGCGCCAGCGTGGTGAGGGTGCCGGACGGTGTGACCCGCAGTGCGGCGTCGGCACGGTAGAACAGCCAGACCGGTTCCAGGAACAGGCTGCCCAACGACTCCGGCCGGTCTTCGTCCGTGGTGGTGGTTTTGCCGCTGCCGCCTTGCACGAACCCGAGGTCCGCCTTGCCCTGGAGCAGCAATTGCAGGTTGGCCGAGGAGCCTTCGCTGGGCAACAGCACCACATCGATGCCGTTGACCGCCAGGGCCTTGCGATAGCGCATGCCGAACTCGGCGTACGCGCTTTGTGCCGGGCCGGTGGCCAGCGTCACGCGACGGGGCGGATTGGGGTCCAGCCACCAGTAGGCCAGCGCGAGCAGTGTGATCGCCAGTACCACGAAAGGACCGGCGGACACCAGCAGGTCCCGCAGCGACAGCAAGGCATAACGAATGGTTTTGGCCATGGAGGACAGGCGCAACCGCACGACGCTCAGGCGCCCGGACGGGCCGCAAACGCTGACGCCTGCCCCAGGTCGCAGGCCGCCGGCCAGGAGGTATCGCCCTGGGTCGTACTGCGCGCTGCGCGCACCGCGCGCACCACCGCCCGGGCCGTGACTTCGGCAGCCAGAGTGGACAGGCGCATCATGCCCAGGGTGTGGGTGGACTTGCCGGTCCCCAGCGCGAAGACGGTATCACCGTCCGACATGGTGTGCACCGGGTTGATGGCGCGGGCCAGCCCGTCGTGCGCTACCTGGGCCAGGCGGTGGGCCTGGGCCTTGGTCAGTACCGCGTCGGTGGCCACGATGCCCAGCGTCGTGTTGGTGCCCGGCAGCAGGGGGGTGGGTTGGTCGCCGGCAAGAATGGCGCGGCGGATGTCGAGCAGTGCCGTGCCGTCGCTCGTTCGTGCACCGGCGATCACGGCCCCGGTGCTCGGGTCGACGACGTCACCGAGCGCATTGCAGGCCACGATCGCGCCGACCGTGACGCCTTCCAGCGTGATCGAGGCGCTGCCGATGCCACCTTTCATGGCGCGCGATATCCCGAACAACTTGCCCACCAAGGCCCCCGCGCCGGCACCGACATTGCCTTCAGCGGGGCGGTCCCGGCTGGCCTGGGCACACGCCGCATAACCTGCCTGTGCGTCGGGTCGGATGCGCCAGTCACCGACCGGCAGGTCGAACAACACGGCCGCTGGCACGATCGGCACCAGGCCGTAAGGCACCCGCAACCCGATGCCGTGCTCTTCAAGCCAGCGCATCACACCGGACGCTGCGTCCAGGCCCCAGGCACTGCCTCCGGCCAGCAATACGGCATGCACGCGGTCCACCAGGTTGGACGGGTGCAGCAGGTCGGTCTCGCGGGTGCCCGGGGCGGCACCACGCACATCGACACCGCCGACTGCACCGTCCCGGGCTATGACCACGGTGCAGCCGGTCGGGCGGCGGGCATCGGTGAAGTGGCCGACCTCGATGCCCGGCACGTTGGTGATGGCGTCTGCCACAAAGGGAGTTTCGTTCATGGCGGGATGGGGGTGCGTGGTGGCGCTGCGTGGGGCGCCGGTCTGAGGGCTGCAACGTCGACAGGTAGGTGCGCGTCGTTGACCGTGGCATGCATCGGGCGGGTCCTTCCTTGATCCTGCCAGTCTAACGTGCCGCCGGGCTCTCCCGAATTGCCAACCCGAAGGGGAACAGACCCCCGTTCGGCGTGCCCACCGGTGGTCAGCCGATGGGCTTGTGCGGACCGTCGTACAAGGGAAACCGCCGGCACAGCGCTCACTGGCGAGGCGCACCGCCTGCATCGCCATCTGCTCTGATCTGGATCAATGCCTTTCGGCGCGAAGCTTTCAAAATTGTGCTGCGTGCGCATGCTTTCGAGGCGTCGTCCATTTGTGTCGGCGAGCGGGCGGTAACCCGTGCACGCGTCCATTCACACGCCTTTCGGGAGGATCAACATGATCAAGCTGCGCGACACCCTGCGTCTTCGTTTCCTGGCCGTGGTCTGGCTCCTGTTGTCGGCGCTGCCCGCTTTGGCGCAGGTCATCAACGACTGGTCGGCTGTCAACGCAAGCGCCTATGGCAGCATGGTCGCCCTGGACTCCTCCAACAACGCCTACGTGGTCGGTTCTATCCCGGGGACGACCCTGCTGGTGGCCAAGTACAGCCCGGCCGGAGTGCTGTTGTGGCAGCGTGAATTCGACAATCCCGGCACGCGTGAGCAAGGGGCATGGATCACGGTCGATCCGTCAGGCAATGCCATCGTCGTTGGCCGCCTGGTCAGCGGCGCAAACAATGCCCCCAGCGGCATGGTTGTCCTCAAGTACGACCCAGCCGGAAACCTGTTGTGGCAGGACGTGGCGCCGTCGGCATTTGCCTACGCGCACCGCGTCGTCAGCGACAGCCTCGGCAACGCCTACGTACTCGGCCGGGTCTGGGTCACCAACGCCAGCGGCAACACCACGCACGATATCGCCACGATCAAGTACTCCCCTGGCGGTGTGCGCGAATGGACGCGTTATCTCGGCCTCGACGCCACCTCGGTTGATTCGCCCCAGTCCATCGTGGTCACGCCGGCAGGCAACGTGATTGTTGCCGGAGGCACCACAGGAAACATGCTGATGGCAGCCTACGACGCCGCCGGTAACCAGGTCTGGGCCAAAACGATCCCGGCATCGACCGCTGCCACGGACGTGGCGGTGGCGGCCACGGGTGAGTTTTATGCTGTGGGCGGCACCTACAGCAGCGCCACCGGCAACACCCTGCTGGTCGTCAAGCACGACGCCAACTTCAACGAAATCTGGCGCAAGACCTACAGCTCGGCGATGTATGGCCTGCGCGTGGCCGTGGACACACATGGCAACCCCGTGGTGGCCGGTGTTCCCAACTCCGGTGGCGGCTACCTCAACTGGGTGACGGTGAAGCTCGATCCCCTGGGCAACCTGCAATGGACACGCAGTTATGACCTGCATCGCTCCAACGACGAGATACCGTATGGCATCGTCATCGGGCGCGACGACGCGATCTACCTTACCGGGCAGGGCGGCCCCGGTCCCACGACCGGTGAACTCAGCTACCTGCGCGCGGTGACCGTGAAATACGCGCCCGACGGCACCCAGGCCTGGGCCAGGGCCACCTTCAGCACTGTGCGCGGCCTGGGGATCGCGCTGGGCAGCGACAACGCGGTCTACGTGATCGGCCAGTCGCCGCTGCGCCTGATGCACTTCCAGCAGGAGGGCGTGTTCGGCACCGGCGCGGCCGTTTACGCACAGGCCGACAAGTCCTCCGGTCCCGCGCCGCTGTCGGTGGCTTTCAGCTCCCAGTTGGTGGAACTGTTCGGTTCGATGGGATCCTACCTGTGGACCTTCGGTGACAACAGCAGCTCGGCGGAGGCGAACCCGGTGCACGTCTATGCCGCCGGCAACTACGCGGCGACGCTGAATTTCATCGCCGGAGAGGCGGTCTATAGCGCTGCGCCGATCACCGTCTTATCCACGGCGGTGGCGCCACCGCCGCCCGTGCCGACAGCTTTGGTGCTCGCGTCGTCCAGCGTCGTCGGCGGGCGCAGCACCGTGGCGACCGTCACGGTGTCGGGCACGACGGGCGCGGTCGTCCAATTGGCCAGCAGCGCACCCTCGCTGGCCAAGGTGCCGGCCAGCGTGCTGATACCGGCAGGCGCGTCGAGCGCGAGCTTCACGGTGACGACGTCGCGGGTACGCACCACCACGGCCGTGTCGATCACCGCCACCGCCAATGGCGCCAGTACCACAGCCGTGCTGACCCTCACACGCTGAAGCCTGTCGAAGGGCGCTTGTGACCCGTGCGGAGGCCGGTGGTGTGCAGCCGGAAAATGCACGTGGCTGCGGACAAGGTGAGATGCCGATGCCAATGGCAGTGCGGGCCGGCCACGCGTTGACCCACAGTGTGGCGGTGCGCATCGTGCGTGTCGTCCACCAAGGCTCCGGTCGCCAGCCGGACCGCAGCCGCCACCACAAACAGAGGCCGACCCCGAGCCCCGGTCGAGCAAGACGGCCAGCAGCATTGCGGCAGTTCCGGCGAGCATACCTGCGGTTGCCAACAGTGCCTGGCGCAATGGCAAACCACAAAATGCAGGGCCGTTCTGCCGGGCGTGACATGGTCCTCGTGCAGATGCTCCAACAGGTCATCGACCAGCGTTGGCGCTCCACCGCCGACGCCGACACGCGCACTGGTCGACCTCCGCCACACATCGGATCAGCGCCAGCGACAACGTGGCTGGCGGCTGGTACCGGTTCACCGCATCCGCCGGTCTGGTGGCATCGACAGGGTCCCGATGTTTTCCGGCGTCCATGGTCAGGGTCCCCAAAGTGTCATTGCGAAGCGTCGGCGCCGTGGCCCAACTCGTCCAGGATCGGACAGTCGGGCCGGTGATCGCCGTGGCAGCAATCCACCAGGGTTTGCAGCGTGCGTTTCATGGCTGACAGCTCGGCGATGCGTTTGTCCAGGTCCGCGACATGCCTGGCGGCGATGCCCTTGACGCTGGCGCTGGGGCGGCGCTTGTCCTGCCACAGGGCCAGCAGCTCGGTGATCTCCGACATGCTGAAACCGAGGTCGCGCCCGCGCTTGATGAAGCGCAACGTGTGCACCTCGCGCTCGGTGTACCGGCGGTAGCCGGCGTCGGTGCGT
>JAYVRP010000101.1:0-2565 GCA_043776215.1 Rhodoferax sp.
AGCCCGGGTTGGACGGCGGTAAAAAAGGCCAGGGCACTGAGTGCGAAATAACCTCCCCACCCCAGCAACTCGCCATGGCTGAAATTGGAAAAACGCACGATCGACAAAGTCAGGCTCAGGCCGATGGCGCCCAGCGAGATGACGGAGCCGATGACCAAACCGTCGGAAATGATCTGCAGCATCAGCCGGCCTCCTTCGTGCCTTGTTTGCCGGTATGGCGGCCCAGGTACAGCGCTGCAATACGTTCGTCACCCAGCAATTCCGCGCTGGCCGCCACGATGCGTTCGCGGCCTTCCACCAGCACAGCGGCACGGTCCGCCAGTGCCAGCGCGGCCTTGACGTTCTGCTCCACCAGCAGCACGGTGACCCCGCTGGCGCGCACCTCGCGCAGCTTGTCGAACACCTGGCCCACCAGCTTGGGGCTGAGCCCGGCCGATGGTTCGTCCAGGATCAGCAGGCGCGGCCGCGTGATGAGGGCGCGGGCCACCGCCAGCATCTGGCGCTGGCCGCCCGACAGCTGCCCCGCCGGCAGCGAACGCTGGCGGGCCAGGTCGGGAAACATGGCATACACCGGCGCCAGGCGCTCGCGCCGGTCGGCCTTGACCAGCGCGGCGGCCAGCTCCAGGTTTTCCGCGATGCTGAGGTTGACGAACACGTTGTCGGTTTGCGGCACAAAGGCCAGCCCCTCGAACACCATGCGGTGGGCGGGCACCCGGGTGATGTCCTGGCCGAACAACACAGTGCGGCCACCACTGACGGGCACCAGGCCCGCCACGGCCTTGACCAGCGTGGACTTGCCGGCACCGTTGGGGCCCAGGATGGCGACGATTTCGCCGCTCGCCACCTGCAGCGAAGCCCCGCGCACGATCAGCAGGCCGGGTTCATACCCCGCCTCCAGGCCGTCGATCACCAATGCGGGAGGTGTCATGCCGCATCCCCCAGGTAGGCTTCGACCACGCGCCGGTCGGCCAGCACCGTGTCGGCATCACCCGAGGTCAGCAGCTCGCCCTGCGCCATCACCATCACCGGGCGGCACAGCGAGGCGACCAGATCCATGTTGTGCTCGATGATCAGGAAGGTGGTGCCTTTGGCATTGAGTGCCGCGACCTTGTCCACGATCTGGTCCAGCAGGGCCGGGTTGACACCGGCGCCGGGTTCGTCGAGCAGGACCAGCTTGGGATTGGCCACCATCACGCGTGCCAATTCGAGCAGCTTGCGCTGGCCACCCGACATCACCCGTGCAGGTTGCTGCTCGAGCGCCGACAGGCCGACGAAATTCAGCCAGTGGCGTGCCGCCTCGCGCGTGTGGTACTCCTGCGCCGCGACCCTGCCAGGGCGCAGCCAGTTGTTCCAGAATCGCTCGCCCAGTTGGCCGGTGGGGGCGAGCATCACGTTCTCCAGCACCGTCATTTCGGGGAAGGGTCGCGGTATCTGAAAGGTGCGGGCCAGGCCTGCTTCAAAGACCCGCGCCGGGGACGCACCGGCAATGTCCGATCCATCGAGCAGGACCTGCCCGGAGGTGGGCGTCATGAACCCTGCCAGGCAGTTGAAGAGGGTGGTCTTGCCGGCGCCGTTGGGGCCGATGAGGCCGCCAATGGCGCCGGCAGGCAAGACAAATGCCACGTCATGCACCGCCCGGTGGCCGCCGAAATGCTTCGACAACCCGCGGACCTGCAGCAGTGCTTTCGGGCTTGCGCCGGCGGGTGGAATGGATTTATCCGTCATGGCAGCGGGCGATTGTCCATGAATCACCACGCGCCAGCGGCGACGGGGATTGTTGATAGACTGACCTCCATGACCGATGACCAATTCGAGCTGTTCGATCTGCGCGTGGAGGTGGTAGCCCCTCCCGGCGCACGCATCCTCTGCAATGCCCGGGTGGGCGACTCGTTTGAGGTGCATGGCGAGATGCTGCATTTCCCGCCTGGCCAGGGTTTCTCGCTGTATTCACTGGCGGCCTTGCTGCCGCTGTTGCCTGCCAAGCAGCGCGTAACCGCCCCCAACGACTGGATGAGCACCGATGCCGAAGTCGCCTGCCCCGATCCGCATTGCCCGACCCGCTTTCGCATCACGCGCGTGGCCAAGCGGGTGTTCCGGCATGGCGAAACCAGCGCCGTGCCGCTGGCTCCGAAAGCACCCCCATGACCGTGACCTTGCCGAGCGTTGAAACCGTCGAACTCGCGCCTGGCTACCGGGTGCCGCGCATCATCCGGGGCGGATGGCAACTCTCCGGTGACCACGGCGCGGTGGACCGGGAGCGTGCGCTGACTGAAATGGCGGCCTTCGTGGCCGCCGGCCTGAACACCGTGGACGGTGCCGACATCTACACCGGTGTGGAAGACATGTATGGCGAGTTCAATGCGCGCCGCAGCGCGCTGGGGCTGCCCCGGCTGCAGGTGCACACCAAGTTTGTGCCCGACTACGGCGACCTGGCCCGGGTGGACGCGGCGTATGTGCGGCGCATCATCGAGCGCTCCCTGACGCGGCTGCGCCTGGAGCGGCTGGACCTGGTGCAGTTTCATTGGTGGGACTACGCCGTGCCACGATTTGTGGAAGCCGCACTGG
>JAYVRP010000102.1:0-2565 GCA_043776215.1 Rhodoferax sp.
AAATCGGCGAGGCCGCGGCCAAGATCGGTTCCTCGATCATGGGCCCGGGCAACTTCGTGAAAGATCCGATCTCCGCCATCTCGTTCGGCATGGCACTGATGTTCGGCACCGCCGGCCTGCCGCACATCCTGATGCGTTTCTTCACTGTGCCCAGCGCCAAGGCAGCGCGTTCGTCGGTGATGTGGGCCACCGGCTGGATCGGTTACTTCTACCTTCTGACCTTCATCATCGGTTTCGGTGCCATCACCTTCGTTCTGACCAACCCGCAATTCCTCGACGCCAAGGGCGCTTTGCTGGGCGGCGGCAACATGGCGGCGATCCACTTGGCCAATGCGGTAGGTGGCAACGTGTTCCTGGGCTTCATCTCGGCCGTGGCCTTCGCCACCATCCTCGCAGTCGTGGCCGGCCTGACCTTGTCGGGCGCCTCGGCGGTGTCGCATGACCTGTATGCCACTGTGATCAAGGACGGCAAGGCTGACAGCGCCTCCGAGCTGCGTGTCTCGAAGATCACCACCATCGCTCTGGGCATCATCGCCGTGGCGCTGGGCATCGCGTTCGAGAAGCAGAACATCGCATTCATGGTGTCGCTGGCCTTCGCGATTGCGGCATCGGCCAACTTCCCGGTGCTGTTCATGTCGGTGCTGTGGAAAGACTGCACAACCAAGGGTGCGGTCATTGGCGGCTTCCTGGGCCTGATCTCCTCGGTCGGCCTGACGATCGTGTCGCCATCGGTGTGGGAAGCCACGCTCGGCAACCCGAAGGGATCGGCACTCTTCCCCTACACCTCGCCTGCATTGTTCTCGATGACGATCGGTTTTGTCGGTATCTGGCTGTTCTCGATTCTTGACCGCAGCCAGCAGGCCGCCAGCGACCGGGCAGGCTTCCTCGCGCAACAGGTGCGCTCCGAGACCGGCATTGGCGCGTCGGGGGCGTCGGGTCACTGACCGCAGGGCCAACAGCAACAGCTGGAGCGGTGGCCATGCAGGTCGCCGTACGATAAGCTGCAAGGCCTGTAGACGCGAACGTCCACAGGCCTTTTTTCTTGGGGAAAAGCCCGGTGGCGTTCGATTTCCAGTTTGACTACTCTGCAGCACCCTTCGACTGCCTGGGTCCCGCAGAACGGGCCCAGTTGCAGGCGGCCCTGCATCCGGTCAGTTTTGCGCGTGACGCAGTGATCCTGACACCGGAGGCAGATCCCGCACACGCCTATGTGCTGGCGCAAGGACACGTGCAACTCGTCGAGAGTGGCGAAACTGCCGCCGTCTACGGGCCGCAGGATCTGTGCGCGGTGCGTGCCGTGCTGGCGGGGCAGTGCAGCGGCACCTTGCAGGCCATGGACGAGGTGCAGGCCTGGCAGCTGCCCCGTGCCACGTTGCTGGAGTTCATCCGTGGAAACACCAGGTTCAGCGCGTCACTGTTCGGAACTCTCGCGGGCCATTTGAAAGCAGTGGCACACAAGCGCCGGGACCGCGAGTTCCTGTCGCTGATGATGGCCCCCATCACCGAGGCCTATATCCGCAAGCCCCACTTCGTCGACGGGTCGCTGGATATCGTCTCGGTCTGCCGCGAGCTGTCCGGGCTGGGCCTCACCAACACGCTGGTGCACGACAAGGCCGATGGTCGGAACCGTATCGGCATGTTCACCACCACCGACCTGCGTGACGCGCTGCTGGCCGACGTACCACCGCAGCAGCTGCCGGTGGCGCGTGTGGCGCAGTTCAATCTGGTCTCGATCGGAAGCCACGCCGCCTTGTACGATGCCCTGCTGATGATGATCCGCCACCGCGTGCACCGCATCCTGGTGCGCGACGGCGAGCAGGTCGTGGGGGTGCTCAGTCAGCTCGACCTGATGGGTTTCGTGTCCAACCACAGCCATCTGATCGCGCTGCAGGTCGAGCAGGCGCAGACCCTCGATGAACTGCGCCAGGCCGCGCTGCAGATGGACGGCCTGATCGAGGTGTTGCACAGTGGTGGCGTTCGCATCGAGGTCATCGCTGGCCTGGTGAGCGAACTCAACAGCCAAATCTTTGCCCGGCTATGGACGCTGCTCGCGCCCCCGGATTTGGTCGCCAATAGCTGCCTGATCGTGATGGGCAGCGAAGGCCGGGGCGAACAGATACTCAAGACCGACCAGGACAATGCCCTGCTGCTGCGTGACGGCTACCTGCACCCGGAACTGGCGCAAGTGGCAGCGCAGTTCACCGCCTCACTGCTGGAATTCGGCTACCCCACCTGCCCGGGCAACATCATGGTGACCAACCCGCTGTGGCGGCAACACGAAAGTGAATTCCGGGACACCTTGCGCCAGTGGCTGTACGGGGACGTGCCGGAGGCCCCCATGCAACTGGCCATCTTCATGGATGCGCGCGCGGTGGCTGGAGACCAGGCGCTGCTGCAGCGGGCCCGCGCCCACCTGCATACCATCGCCAGCGGAAGTGCCGCGTCACTGGCCCGCTTTGTCAGTGCCATCGACCAGTTCAGCGAGCCCGGCGGGTGGTGGGCCCGCATCACCGCGATGCGCGAGCGCGAGGAGCAGGCGTTCGATCTCAAGAAGCTGGGCACCTT
>JAYVRP010000103.1:0-2564 GCA_043776215.1 Rhodoferax sp.
CCTGGTCGACGAGATCAATGCCCGGCCAGCCGTGCAACGCGTCGATGCCCTCAAGGCCCGCCACACCTTCAAGACCGAGATGGACGACGAGGCGCGCAAGGCCATGTTTCCGCAGAACGAGCGGCTGAAAGCCTGACACGAAGCCCGGGTCAGGTGAGCCAGCAACGCGCCGCGTCACCGTACTGCAGGGCGGTGGCCCTGTGCCTTATGAGATCGACAGCACCAGTTGCAAGGCGCCCTCGTGGTACGACTTGGCCTGGGCCGGACGGGCGTTGAACAGCCGCACAAAGCTGCGAACGCAATTGGTGTGCGCGATATGCGGCTGCTGGAACGCCTGCACGTTGGCCTGGGCGGCTGCACGATCGGCTGCGCTGGCACCATTGACCGACTTCTCCAGTTGCGGATACAGCCCGACGATCAGCAAGGCACGTTCGCGCATCAGGTTCTTGCGTGAGGTCGCATCGTCCAGGCGAAAGAACGCAATGGTCACCAGCGCCCGGTTGCGCTTGTGGCCGCTTTTTGCCACCGGGCGCGGCGACACGCCGGCAAATTCGATCAGGCCCTGCGGGTCGTCATCGATGTCGCCAATCGGGTACGGCAGATAGGGCTTTTCCGATTTCAGCCGGGCCGGGTCTTCCGCGGTGAACTGGTACGCCTTGGCTACCGGAAAATAGTCCTTCTTCAAGGTGGAATTGCACGGCTTGCAGGCCGCTGCGTAGTTGAGCGGGTTATAGGGCAACAGGTAATAACCCTGCTTGGCGCTTGGCACCGCCGCAAACGACACGCCGGGCAGTTTGCCGGCCCCGGCCCAGGCGCTTACGCTGGCCTTGGGACGGAAATGCTCCACATCCTGCTCGACCTTGCCGACGGGGATGGATTCGAGCTTTCGCTCGCAGTAGGCACATTTGCTGTTGCCCTGGAAGCGCATGTAAACCGCTTTGACTTCGCTCCACATCGGGGTCGTTTCTTCGTAATGTCCCAGGGCGCGGAACGTCTCGGTGCGTGCCTTGGCGCGTGTCAACCAGTCGCTGCTTTCCGCCTGGATGGCGGCCTCCAGCTGGGCCCGGGTGATGTTGTAGCGAATCACGCTGCCTCCTCAACACCCCGGCTCATTTCCTGCAACAGTTGCCGGGTGGCAGCATCGTCGCCATCACGTGCCTTGAGCGTGAGCTCCTTCAGCGTGCGTTTCTTTCCAGCGGCACGGGTGGACTGCAGCCCGAAGAAATCGGTCAACAAGACCTGGTCGGCATCCAGGCCGTGGACTGCCCAGGATATTCGCATCGCCTTGCTCGACGCCTGCGGACCGGGCGCCATGACGATGATGTTCATCCACTCCAGTGAACCGACAACCAGCGGGCTGTGCGAGGTCAAGATGAACTGGATATGGGGCAGCGCTTTCGACAGGGTGGGCAACACCGTGAGCTGCCACTTGGGATGCAGATGCAGGTCGATCTCATCGACCATCACAATGCCCCGGTTCTCGACCAGCTTCTTGCCGCTGGGGCAGGTCTCGCAGATGTGGTGGAGCAGGTCGCTGATCCAGCCCAGGTAGGCACGGTAGCCGTCCGAGAGCGCGGGAAACGGCACCTTCAGGCCCGCCTTTTCAAACAGGTATTCGCCCGACTCGCGCTCGCCGGTGAAGATGTATCCCGTGTTCTTCAACAACTGGTTGACCAAGCCCTTGACCTGGGTGAAGCGGCCCTTGTTGCCGCTCTCGAAGCGCGGCAACCAGACCGACAGAGGCACGAGTGAGTAGGACTCCTCAAACAAACTCCGAATGCGTTGCGCGCGCGCCAGCGACGACGCCTGCCGCGCCGCCATGTCCACCCGCTCGCGGCTCTCGACACGGCGCGTGGCGCCGTAACCGACGAAGAAGAAAGCCTCGCTCTCGGAGCTGAAGATCGGCTGCCACGGCTTTTCGTCGGGGTGCGACCAGGTGAGGCGCTCGATCTCGCCCTTGCGCACGATGGACGCACGGGAGTGCAAGGTGCCGTAGTGAAAAGCACTGCCGAAACCGTCCTGTCGGTGCGGCGTGAAAGTGGCTTGCACCGTTGCTTCGCTGGAGGGCGCATTGGGGTTGGCCCCCTTGTCCCGGCGGATGATGCGATAGACCGGCAAATTGGCGTCACCGACCGCAGGCCCCAGTGCCGCGATGGCGATGGCCTTGAGCAATGTCGTCTTGCCGGAACCATTGTTGCCCAGCAGCAAATTCACATTATTGAGCTTGGGGCGTGGAACATCGATCAGCGGGAAGTTCTGGTCCGGGTGGACGAAGTCGATTTTCGCTTTGCGAAAGGTGCGAAAGTTCGCCAGCGTGATGGAGTCGATGTACATGGGATCTCTCCGGATTGATACAGCCATCGTACTGCGGAAAACAAGGCGGGATCGCGATGGCGCACGGGCTGTATCCGGACATGGGTTGTGGCACGGCGGATCGCCCTTGCTGGCAGCCCGGTCCAGCGCGTCGCGCTGACGGACAATCGCTGCATGAAAGCTCCCCCCAGACTGCAGTCCCTGATTGAAGAAGGCCTGATCGACACCGTGGTACGCCAACTGATGAGTGG
>JAYVRP010000104.1:0-2562 GCA_043776215.1 Rhodoferax sp.
CCGCTGTGGGGTGTGGCTGCGTCGGCGAAGTCGGAATCCTTCCATTTTTGCACCGTGTAACGACTCAGTTGTACATCGTCATGCCAGAAGTCGGCCGGCAGGCCCGCCTTGCGCTTGAGCTGGGCCAGGAACTCGCCGGTGGTGGGCAATTGCTCCCACACCTGGGGCAGGAATGTGCTTCGGAAATGGCGGAACGACAACACGACTCCGTCTGTTCCCGGGTGCAACACTGCGCGGGCCTCGGCTTCGTCGTTGAACTGCAACCGCTCCGTGGGTGACAACACGGAGACCTCGACCTCGGTGTGGTCGAGTTCTGCCAGTGTCAGCGGTGCAAACCGCGGATCCCGCAGAGCCGCTGCCACAGCGTTTGCCTGCACGTCGGCCAGCAGGCTGCGGTGCGGCTCCAGCGTCCCGATGCAGCCGCGCAAATTGCCCTGTTGCATCAGCGTGACGAAGGTCGCCGCCGTTGCCTGCAGCCAGTCCACCGCCTGGGGCGGTGCCATAGGGTGGCCCAGGCGCGTGGTGATGGCTGCGCGTGCCAGCGCCAGCAGGGTCCGGCCTTCGTCAATGGACATGGGTGGCTTCCTTTTCGAACGCAAATGCAGCGTACCCGACCACCCGCTGCTTGTCGCCCGCGGTGTCGCCTGAATTGCAGGCTCCCAACAAGTGGGGGCGCAGGTGGTGCCGGCTGGCGGCGAGCAACAGGCCGTTGATCGGTGTGGCTCCGCAGGCCTGTTCGTGGGTGACACGCGGCGTCAGGGCAAGAATCTGCTCGATGGTTTCCTCATCCGCCGACTGCGCACCACGGTAAGGCAGGTAGTGCGACAGGTCCGAGCTGACCACCATCACGGTCTCAAGCCCGCCCCACAACAGCTCCAGCACCTGGGACACCTCGGCGGCGCAGGCGTCACCCACCGCCAGCGGCACGATGGAGAAACCCTCCAGTACCGACTGCAGGAACGGCAACTGGACCTCCAGGGAGTGCTCCCGTCCGTGCGCGGCCTGGCTGACCACCACCTGTGGCAAGCCACTGATCGCGGCCACGGCGCCCTGGTCTACCGCGATCACGCCCAGCGGGGTGGCAAGGGCATCGACTCCGGGCAAGGCCAGGCCTCGAACGGCGACCCGGTGCACCGGCCCCAATAGCACCACACGCCGGATCTCCTTGCTGCCCGCAGCCAGTCTGGCGTACGCCAGCGCAGCGGTGCTACCCGAATAGACATACCCGGCATGTGGAACGATGAGGGCCTTGGGATGGCCCATGAACGCTTTGGTTTGCGGCCGGGCCAGCGACAACATGGCCATCACATCACGCGCGAGGGTCTGCGCTTGGGCTGGGTAAAAGCTGCCGGCGACGGCTGTCGGACGAACATGTGGCACGGGAACCTCCCACAGAAAAATGACTTCGGCAACGGCATTTACCGTCGCGTTCGACAGGATGATGCAGATCGCAGCCGCGCCACTTGCGCAGGCGCAATTAAGTGTGATGTGGTGCGCCAGCACACAGTACCTGCCGATAATCGCGGTTTCAAGGAAGGTCACTCAAATGCAGCAACCCTACCAGACCTTTGTCGCACCCCCCCGGCGCAGCGGCCGGCTGCAGCGGCCCGATTGCCAGCTGCATTACGAGGTGAGCGGCACCGGACCGGCCATCGTCTTCATGCACGGCTTGGGAGGCAACCATATGTCATGGTGGCAACAAGTAGCGCATTTCGCGCCTTACTATACCTGCGTGACGATGGCACACCGTGGTTTCTGGCCGTCGACGGCCTTGCCCGATGGCCCCGATCCTGCGGACTACGCGGATGACCTGGCCGCCCTGGTGGACCACCTGGCGCTGGATGCGTTTCATCTGGTGGGGCAATCGATGGGCGGCTGGACCGGCGTGGACTATGCGGCACGGCAAACCGGCCGGGTGCGCGGGCTGGTGCTGGCCAACACCACCGGTTCGATCGACACGCGGCAGTTGCCCGAGTCGGAGCGCTCCAGAGTCGATGCCTGGCATGCGCAGGCGGATGCCGCCGCGGGCCGATGTTTTGCCAATGGCGTTCATGCGGCTGCCGGTGAACGCATGGCACGTGAACAACCAGCACTGCACCTGCTGTACCGCCACATCGACGATCTGGGCGGCAGGATGGACAAGCAGGCGATCCGTGCCCGCCTGTTTGCCGCGCGCAAACGCGCGCCGACAGAACTGGCCCGCATCGGATGCCCGGTGCTCTTCATCATCGGCCAGGAGGACATCGTTCTCCCCCCATTCGCGGCCGATGCAATTGCTGCGCTGGTGCCCAACGCCCGGGTGGAACCGATCCAGCAGGCGGGGCATTCCGATATTTTGAGCGGGCGGCTGAATTCAACCGGGCCCTGGAGGAGTTTGTGGCGCCACCATGACCCGGGGCGGGGGCAAACTGCCTGACGGTTGCCCGGCGCCCTGGGCTGTGGTGCATGGCGGCACCCGGCAGCGCCCTATCCTGCGGACACCGCAGCGCGTTTTTGTGCGATGGAACGCGATGCGGTCTCAGTCGCCTTTCCTGAACCCAAACGTCACCAGCCGCGGCGTGC
>JAYVRP010000105.1:0-8436 GCA_043776215.1 Rhodoferax sp.
TCCGAACCGTATTCCGGCATCCTGCGCTCGGCCACCGGTTTCTTGGACTCCTCTTCCAGCCGTTTGCGGGCGTCCTCGCGTGCTTTTTCCCGCGCGGCATCCTTCTTTTCTTCGCCCTGACCGCTGTTGAGGTGTTTCTCCAGATCGGCTTCACGGGTGCGCAGCGCCGAAAACAGGTTGCCTTCTTCGGTTTCGTCCACCATCACATCCGGCACGATGCCCTTGGCCTGGATCGACCTCCCGCTGGGGGTGTAATACCGCGCGGTCGTGATCTTGAGCCCGGTGTCCGGCCCCAAGGGTCGCACGGTCTGCACCGAGCCCTTGCCAAAAGTCTGGTTGCCCATGATGGTGCCGCGTTTGTAGTCCTGCAAGGCGCCCGCGACAATTTCGCTGGCGGAAGCAGAGCCTTCGTTCACCAGCACCACGAGCGGCACAGTTTTGAGTGCTGCGGGCAGGCGTTTAAGCGGATCAGCACTGCCACGGCGTTGGTAAAACTCGGGCGAGGCCTTGTAGGTGAACTTGCTTTCAGCCAGTTGCCCGTTGGTGGACACCACGTTGACGTTCTCGGGCAGGAAAGCCGCCGAGATCGCGACAGCCGCATCCAGCAAACCACCGGGGTCGTTGCGCAGGTCCAGCACCAAGCCCTTCAGGTTGGGATCCTGTTTGTAGACCTCTTCGACCTTGCGTGCGAAATCGTCCACGGTACGTTCCTGGAACTGGCTCAGGCGGATCCAGGCATACCCCGGTTCGACCACCTTGCCACGGACCGACTGGGTGCGAATTTCTTCCCGCGTGATGGTGACCGGGAAGGTACGGTTTTCTTCCTTGCGGAAGATGGTCAGCGTGACCTTGGTATTGGGCTCGCCGCGCATGCGCTTGACGGCTTCGCTCAGGGTCAAGCCCTTGACCGCCGTGTCATCGACGCGGGTGATAAGGTCGTTGGTCTTGAGGCCGGCGCGGAACGCGGGGGACCCCTCGATGGGCGAAACCACCTTGATCAGACCGTCTTCCTGCGTGATCTCGATGCCCACGCCCACGAATCGGCCGGTCGTGCCTTCGCGGAATTCCTTGAAAGACTTTTTGTCGAAATACTGGGAATGCGGATCCAGGCTGTTGACCATGCCCGAGATGGCATCGGTGATCAGCTTCTTTTCGTCCACTGGCTCCACGTAGTCGCTCTTTACCATATTGAAGACCGCGGCGAGTTGCTGCATTTCCTCCAGCGGCAAGGGGCCGAAGGTACCCCGCGCGACCGTCTGCAACGACACCGTGGTCAGTGCCCCGGCGACCACGCCGATCGATACCCAACCTGCAATTTTCAATTTCTGACCCATGATGGTTCCTCTGCTTCTTCAATATACACCTTGGAGGCGACGGCGCTGGGTCGGTTCCCTGAGCCCCTGCGTTCCCTGGGCCCATGCAGCGCCGTCAGGTGGCGGCTTTACTCAGGATTTACCTTGGGAGGCCACGGCGGCTGCGGCGGCAGCCGCCGCCGCTGTATCACCGAGATAATAACTGCGCAGTACTTTCAGGTCGGCGTCCAACTCGTAGACAAGTGGTATGCCATTGGGAATATTCAAGCCCACAATGGCGGAATCGGAGACCTTGTCGAGGTATTTCACCAGTGCGCGAATTGAATTGCCATGGGCCGCCACGACCACCCGCTTGCCGCTGCGAATGGCCGGGGCCATGGAGTCGTTCCAGAATGGCAGCACGCGCTCCACTGTGTCCTTGAGGCATTCCGTCAACGGAACCTGGCCCGGCTGCAGTTTGGCATACCGGATATCGCTGCCTTCCCAGCGCGGGTCGCCCGGCTCCAGCGCCGGCGGTGGGATGTCGTAGCTGCGGCGCCAGACCAGGACCTGCGCGTCGCCGTACTCGCGAGCGGTGTCGGCCTTGTTCAAGCCTTGCAGTGCGCCGTAATGGCGCTCGTTGAGCCGCCAGCTGTGAACCACCGGCAGCCAGGTGCGGTCCATTTCGTCCAGGCAATGCCACAGGGTGCGGGTGGCCCGCTTGAGCACGCTGGTGTAGGCTAGGTCGAATTCGTAGGCTCCCTCGCGCAGCAGCCGGCCGGCGGATTTTGCCTGCATGACGCCAGTGGTGGTCAGATCCACATCGGTCCAGCCGGTGAAGCGGTTTTCAAGGTTCCAGGTGGACTCACCGTGGCGAATGAGGACAAGTTTGTGCATGGTTTGCGGGGTCATGGTGGGTGGCGCCCGGGTCGGCGGCTGAGGGCATTCTAAAATGCCGGGTCTACGCCAGTCGCGCCGCATGGCGCACCTACAGGAAACCCACGTGAAATTCATTGTCGACAACTGGATGTTATTGGTGGTCGCCCTGTCGTCTGGCGCCATGTTGGTGTGGCCCGTTCTGCAGGGGGCCACCCAGTCGGGGCTCACGCCGGCCGGCGCGGTCCAGCTGATCAACCGCGAGAAAGCGGTCGTCGTGGATGTGGGCGAGACCGGTGAGTTTGCCGCCGGGCATGTCACTGGGTCCAGGAACGTACCTTTGGGCCAGATGGAAG
The DNA here is from genome assembly GCA_043776215.1 of Rhodoferax sp. Lineage (GTDB taxonomy): Bacteria > Pseudomonadota > Gammaproteobacteria > Burkholderiales > Burkholderiaceae_C > CAISIP01. The sequence continues at coordinate 2,525 of JAYVRP010000105.1, forward strand.
AGAAGCTTCCCGCAGCGGTCAAGAACAAATCCTTGCCATTGATTCTGGTATGCCAGACCGGAGCCCGCTCGGGTCGCGCGCTGGTTATCGCCAAGAAGTTGGGTTACGAAAATGTGCAATCCCTGGGCGGCGGCCTCGCGGCCTGGAAAACCGCCAACCTGCCCCTCGAGAAGGCCTGAAATCCGCCATGCAAGTCGTCAAGATGTTCACCACGGCCGCGTGCCCCTACTGCACCCGTGCCAAGCAGATCCTCCAGTCCAGAGGTGTGACCCGCATCGAGGAGGTCCGTGTCGATCTCGACAGCACTCAGCGCAGTGTGATGATGGAAATCACCGGGCGCCGTACCGTGCCGCAAATCTTTATCGGGCAGACCCATGTGGGCGGCTGCGACGATTTGGAGGCATTGGACGGCCAGGGAGGCCTCATGCCTTTGCTTGAAGCGGCCTGACAGCCGCTGCCCGATTTTCACCTGAGATAATCCCGCGCTGTCTTGGCACTCACGCCTGCAGGTCCTGCATCGGCGTGGCGGCTGGCGGCCTCACCTAACCTGAAAGCATTTCCATGGCTGACGAAAGTAACCCGGTTTTCCAGATCCAGCGCGTCTATTTGAAAGAATCGTCGCTGGAGCAACCCAATTCACCGGGCATCCTGCTTGAAAAAGAGCAGCCCTCGGTGGACATCCAGCTCGGGGTCGAAGCCAATGCGGCCGCCGATGGCGTCTTCGAAGTCTGTGTCACGGCGACTGTGCACACCAAGATCAAGGAAAAGACGGTATTCCTGGTGGAAGTGAAACAGGCCGGCATTTTCGAGATCCGCAACATCGAGCAGGAACAGATGAGCCAGATCATGGGTATCGCCTGCCCCCAGATTGTTTATCCCTACCTCCGTGCCAACGTGGCAGACCTGATCCAGCGCAGTGGTTTCCCGCCCGTGCACTTGTCGGAGATCAACTTTCAGGCCATGTACGAACAGCAGCGGGCTCAGGCCGAGGCCGACGCCCCCAAAATCGTGACGCAATAACGGGCGCGCCCATCGGGCCGCGTGCGCAGTAGGGACCAACCGATGAAGATCGCAGTCCTTGGCGCAGGTGCATGGGGGAGCGCGCTGGCGATCAGCGCCAGCCGCACCCCGTCCCGGAACAACAGCGTCACCCTGTGGGCGCGTGACCCGGCCCAGGTGGTGGCCATGCAGTCGCAAGGCTGCAATTCGCGTTACCTTCCCGGGGTCGCTTTTCCCTCGGAACTGGTTGTTTGCCACTGGTTGGCAGGTGCGTGGACGGGGCTTGCCGGCGTGGATCTGGTCGTGGTGGCAACACCGATGGCCGCGTTGCGCTCGGTGCTGGGCGAATTGCATGGCATTCGCGCACCCGTCGTCTGGCTGTGCAAGGGGTTTGAACAGCCAACAGCGGGCCCAGCCGCATCTGCAGCAACCGCGATGGGTTTGATGGCCCACGAAATACTGGCCCAATGCAGTGCAGGCATGCGAGCCGGTGTTCTGAGCGGGCCGAGTTTTGCGCTCGAAGTGGCGCGAGCCCAGCCCACTGCGCTGGTGGCGGCCAGCAGCGACCCGGAGGTCCGCGGCACCCTGGTCCACGCATTTCACAGCCCGTCGCTGCGGGTCTATGGCAGTGATGACGTGGTTGGTGTGGAAGTGGGTGGTGCGGTCAAGAATGTCCTGGCGATCGCGACCGGACTGTGTGACGGCCTGCAACTGGGGCTCAATGCCCGTGCTGCGCTGATCACGCGCGGTTTGCACGAGATGACGCGCTTTGGTGTGGCGCTGGGCGCGCGAGCGGAAACGTTCACGGGATTGACGGGCCTGGGCGACCTCGTCCTGACCGCCACAGGGGACCTTTCGCGCAACCGCCAGGTCGGCCTGGCCCTGGCCCGGGGGCAGGCCCTGTCGCACGCCGTGCAGTCGCTCGGCCATGTCGCCGAAGGTGTCTATTGCGCCCGCACGGTGGTGCAGCGTGCGCGGCTTTTGGGAGTCGAGATGCCTATTTGCACCGCGGTGGACGATCTGCTGGAGGCCCGGCTCACGCCGGCGCAGGCGCTGTTGGCACTGATGGCCCGCGAAGCACGCGACGAGACTGAGGGTCAGGCAGGGGTATAGGCCAGGCGCACATAGATTGGTGCAAACGACTCGGCCTGGGTGATCTCGATCAGGATCTCTTTGGCCAGCTCCAGCAGGGCCAGGAACGTGACGACCAGCACCTGGGGGCCCTTGGCCATATCAAACAGGTGCTCGAACTCCACGAATTTCCGGCCTTGCAGGTGCCGCAACACGATGCTCATGTGTTCGCGCACCGACAACTCTTCGCGCGAGATGTGGTGGTGCTGCACCAGGCGTGCACGTTTGAGGATGTCACGCCACGCTTCCTGGAGGTCAGCGGCATTGACATCGGGAAACCGCGGTAGCAAGGACTGCTCGATGCTGACCTGGACTTTCAGGAAGTCTCGCCCGGACTGTGGGACTTTGGCCAGTGCGGCTGCGGCCAGCTTGAGCTGCTCGTATTCGAGCAGCCGGCGAACCAGTTCGGCACGCGGGTCTTCGGCCTCCTGCCCCTCGGCCACCTTGCGCGGCGGCAGCAACATGCGCGACTTGATTTCGATCAGCATCGCAGCCATCAACAGGTATTCGGCAGCCAGCTCCAGGTTGCGCCCGCGGATCTCTTCGACATAAACCAGATACTGGCGTGTCACGCCAGCCATCGGGATGTCCAGAATGTTGAAGTTCTGCTTGCGGATCAGATAGAGCAGCAGGTCCAGCGGGCCCTCGAATGCCTCCAGGAAAACCTCCAGCGCATCGGGTGGGATATACAGATCCTGTGGCATCGAGAACAGCGGCTCGCCGTACAGGCGGGCGAGCGCCACCTGGTCCACCACCTGTGGCATACCCTGCGCCGGCGCAGGTGGCAGCGTGGCAGCGGCTAGGTCGGGGGTCAAGGCCATCACGGAGCAGGGGAAAAGTGCGGAGGGAAGGGGTGGGCACCCGGCGGCCCGGCCGCGTCCGGCCTACTTTGTGTCAGTCTGGTAGACGTAGGGCTTCTGCTCCACGCGGGCGGCTTGGTATTCCTGCCAGGCGCTGCGGTCGAGCGCCTTGTCCCATAACAGTTCACGCCCCCGGCGTTGTTGTGTTTCAAGTTCCGGCGTTTGTTGTTTCAGCTGCGAAATGAACTGCGTGATTTCGGACTCGTAATCGGGACGGCGGAATATGGACATAGACTTGAACCTCTACGGTGAATTTTACAGGGGCAATCATGAGCGGGCGATTTCTGGGCTTGGTGGTGCTGGTGATGGCGTCCTGCCTGGCGGCCTGCGACCCGCAAAAAATCAGTGAGCTCGAAGAAGGCCTGTCGACCGAAGCCGATGTCCGGGTGCGGTTTGGTGAGCCCGAAAAGGTGTGGGATGGGCTGGGCGGCGCACGCATCTTCGAATACAACCGGCAACCCGCCGGCGCCAAGAACTACATGATCACGATCGGTCCCGACGGCAGGATGAGTGCCCTGCGCCAGGTGCTGACACCCCAGAACTTCGCCTTGGTCTTGCCGGGCATGATGATGGAGGATGTGCGTCGCCTGCTCGGAAAACCAATGCGGGTGACCCCGTACGAGCTCAAACGCCAGACCCATTACGACTGGCGTTACCAGGATGGCCCGAACCAGTCGGACACCAAGGTGTTCACTGTCGTCTTCAACACGGATCTTCGGGCGGTCGCCACCCAGTCTCAAAGCGACCCGGATGCCGACCAGAGCAACCGGCGCTGAGGCCGGTATGGCGCACGCTTGAAACGACTGGAACCATGGAAACCGCGACCCCGACTTTCGTCATCGCCGTGTGGTCGGTGCTGGTTTTGGTGGGTGGGGGCGCCGTGGCATGGGGGTGTCTGACCTGGCTGCGGGGGGCCCGACAACGACGGCGCCGTGCCGAAACCGCGGAATTCGTGTCCTCCATGGCGCAGCAGCAGCACGAGGTGGACCTCCTGCGCAACCAGGTGCGCGCCGCCGAGGCCCGGCTGCGGGAAATCATTGACGCACTTCCGGCCGGTGTGGCGATCTACGACAACCAGGACCGGCTGCTCGGCTTTAACCGCGAGGTGTCACGCCAGTACCCGTACTGCGGCGAAGGTGGCGTCATCGGAGAGACGTACGAGACCCTGATGCGCCGCGCACTGAACGCGGGCCATATTCCGGATGCGGTCGGTCGGGAGGAAGAGTGGCTGGCGATACGCATGGCTGGGCGCGGGGCGCTGCAGGCGCCCTTGCTGCGGCATGCCGACGATGGACATTGGGTGCATTTTTATGAAACCCGCACCCCGTCGGGGTACCTGGTCATGACGCGGCTGGACATCACGCCCTTGGTGGAAAAAGGCCTGGCACTGGAACGTGCCAATGAACAGCTACAGCGGCTGTCCATCACTGACGGGTTGACCGGCATGGCCAACCGCCGGCTGTTCGACCAGACGCTGCGCAGCGAATGGCAACGTTGTGCCCGCAACCAGGCCAGCCTGTCGCTGTTGATGGTTGATATCGACCATTTCAAGCATTACAACGACCACTATGGGCACCTGACCGGAGACGAGTGCCTGCGCCAGGTGGCCCGCGTGTTGAGCTTGTGCGTGAAGCGCTCGGGCGAACTGGTGGCCCGCTACGACGGTGAGGAGTTCGCCGTGTTGTTGTCTGGTGCGCAAGCCCCGGAAGCCCGGCGCGTCGCGCAGCGGTGCCTGCATGAGGTGCTCAACGCGCGGATTCCGCACACGGATTCGCCGGTCGCACCCTGGCTGACCGTCAGCATCGGCGTGGCCACCATCGTGGCCGCGCCCGGTCTGTCGTCGGAGATGCTGGTGGACGAGGGGCTCCGCGCACTCGCGCAAGCGAAAGAGGGCGGTCGCGCGCGTTTGCAGGTGGCGGATCCGCAATCTGTCAGCCGCCCGGCATCCTTGCCCGCCGCTCTGTAGGGCGGCAAGTTCCTGCCGAGTTACCGCACCCGCATGCCCGCTTGTGCACCCGGCCAGGGCTCGAGCACGTGGATGCCGGGGACCGTCTTCTCATCGGCGTGGCTGGCCGCCAGCACCATGCCTTCGCTGACACCGAACTTCATCTTGCGCGGTGCCAGGTTGGCGACCAGCACCGTGAGTTTGCCCGTCAGGTCGTGTGGCTGGTAGGCGCTGGCAATGCCACTGAACACATTGCGCGTGCGGCCCTCACCCACGTCGAGCGTGAGGCGCAGGAGCTTGGTGGATCCCTCGACGGCTTCACACAACACGATCCGGGCGATCCGCAAGTCGATCTTCGCAAAATCGTCAATCGTGATGGTGGGTGCGATGGCTTCACCCCCGGGCAGCGTGACCGCCACGACTTCCGGCTCCGGGGGGGCGAACAGAGCTTCCAGTTGCTTGAGTTCCACACGCTGCATGAGGTGCTGGTAGGCACCGATCTGGTGGCTAGCACCCATGGGGGTCGCGGCATTGGCCCAGTCCAGTGAGGGTGTGCCGAGGAAGGCCTCCGCCTGCGCGGCCAGCACGGGCAATACCGGTTTGAGGCAGGCCGTCATGACCCTGAACATCTCGATGCATTCCGAGCATCTCTCCGCCGCCATGCTGGCCTGGCCGTCCTTCACAAGTTTCCAGGGCGCAGCCGCATCAAAACGCGCGTTCACACTGTCGGCAAATGCCATCACGTCGCGCAAGGCGCGAGCGTAGTCACGGGCCTGCAGGCATTCCTGGACGTGGGTCAGCAACCGGAGACTTTCCCGGTGCAGCGCGCCATCGCGGTCGCCGGCAACCAGCTTGCCTCCGGGCAGGAATTTCACGGCCCGGCTGGCGATGTTGACGTATTTGCCAACCAGGTCGCTGTTCACGCGCAACATGAAATCTTCGGCATTGAAATCGATGTCCTCATTGCGGCCATTGAG
>JAYVRP010000106.1:0-2559 GCA_043776215.1 Rhodoferax sp.
CTCATCGCCGTTGGCCGGGTCAACACGGCCCAGCGCGAGGAATTGCTCGCGCTCGCAGTACACGTCGGCGGCCCGGCCCAGCATGGCCAGGAATTCGCCGCGCTCGTAGGTTTCGTTGCCCGCTGCCACGGGGGTGTGGGTGGTGAACACGACCTTGTCACGCACCCTGCGCCAGGCAGTTTCGTCATCCGCTTCGCCGCCGGCCCGGTCGGCCCGCGCCTGCGCCAGCAACTCGAACACGCCCAGGGCCGGGTGGCCCTCGTTCAGGTGGTAGACACAAGGGTCGATGCCCAGCGCGCGCAACGCGCGCACGCCACCAAGCCCCAGCACGGCGTATTGCGCCAGCCGCAGCGCGCGGTTGCTCTCGTACAGCCGCGAAGTGATCCAGCGGCCGACGGGGCTGTTCTCTGGCCGGTCGGTATCCAGCAGGTACAGCGGGACGCGGCCAACATCCACACGCCAGATCTGGGCGACGACCTGTTCCGCATCCAGGGGCACCGACACCGTCAGGGCCTGCCTTGCTGCATCAGTGACCAGCACGCAGGGCAGGCGCCCGGGGTCCGCGTCGATCCAGTATTCATGCTGGAAGCCGGTGACGTCGATACGCTGGTGGAAGTACCCCGTGCGGTACATCAGGCCGACACCGACCATCGGCAAGGCCAGGTCCGAGGCTTCCTTGAGGATGTCTCCGGCCAGCACGCCCAGCCCGCCGGAATAAATCGGCAGGGATCCATGCACGCCGAATTCGGCGCAACAAAAGGCCACCGGGTGCTCGTGGCTGGCCGCGCCGATGCGGCACGGCCGCTCGCGGTCGGCACGCAGTTCGTTGTACAAGTGATCGACGCGGGCCACGAACGCCGGGTCGCGGGCCAGGCGCTCAAGCGTCATGCGGTCGGTCTCGGTCAGCAAACGCCGCGGATTCGCGCCGCAACGGGCCCACCGGTCAGGATCGACGGCACGGAAAGTGGCCGCACCGTCTTCCAGCCAGGCCCAACGGTAGTTATAGGCCACCCGCGCCAGCGGCCGCAACGCCGGCGGCAATTCGGCCGCCAGTTCGGCCACTGCACGCAGCATGTCGAGGTCACCGGGAAACATGGTCATCCTTCCGAACGTACAAGGGTCTCGCACACGAACATCGAGTCCGCACATTCGCAGGCCCGCGTGGCCCTTGCCAAAGCACTATGCCCGAGGCCCGCCAGGCATCGTTTGACTTACCTCAATGGTGCCTTGCGGTTCACATCCGAGGCGCAGGCCAGACTCGGGCAACGGCGCAGCGCGACACAACAGATGCTGCACGTCCAGACTGCCCTACACTTTCCAGACGGCCGCCGCCGTGGTGCGAACCAGTGTCTGACAGTATCTTGATCGAAGGAGGTTCACGTGAGCGCGCAACCGATTCCGAGGGTGGATGTCCGTGCCCTTTTCGGCCCAGACCCGTCGGCCCGTGCGGTCGTGGACCGGGCGATCCAGGTCGCGGCACAATCCGCCGGCATGATGGTGGTGAGCGGCCTTCCTGCCTGGGCCCTGCTCGACGCACCCGCCCGGCGCCACTTGCTGGCCATTTTTTCCCTCCCCGATGACGAGATCCGCAAACTCTGGCGCTGGAATTTCGACCCGGCACGAACCAACGTCTACCGCGGATGGTTTCCGCTGCAGCCAGGGCTGGTCACCTACAAGGAAGGTATCGACATGGGCCCCGACGTGGCCTACGGCCCCACCGTCGTGGACAACAGTGACCCCCTGCGAGAGGCGACGCCATTTCCACCCGAAGATTTATTGCCAGGCTGGCGCGCCGCAGCCCGCGATTACTACCTGGCCATGACACGCCTGTCGCAGGCACTGATGCATTCCATTGCGCGCGCACTGGGCTTGCCGGACGCCAGTTTCGACCATGCCTTCGAAGGCGGAATCTCGACCTTGCGCCTGTTGCGTTACCCGGTGCGCCCCAGCAGCTCTTTCAAGGGCACTGACGCATCTGAAGTGTGGGCCACGCAGGACGGCCAAGCGCGATACACGCTGGCGCGCGGACACGTCGACACCGGCTTCATCACCCTGCTGGCACAGGATGGCGTGGGTGGTCTGCAGGCGCAGCACCTCGATGGCACCTGGATCGACGTGCCAGCTGAAGAAGGCACGCTGGCGGTCAACTTCGGCAAAGTACTGGAACGCTGGACTGCCGGCGCAATCCGGGCCACGGTGCACCGCGTGCTGGGCTCGGGTCGGGAGCGCTTCTCCATTCCGTTTTTCTTCGAGGCCCGGGTCGATGCCGTGATTGCCCCGCTCCCGCTGGCTGGCACCGCGCTCTTTGAGCCGTTCTATTTTGGTGACCATTTGTGGGAAACCACGACCAAGTTCATCGAGCAGCGCGGCATTGCGCACCTGCGCCGACCGCTTGGCAAACCTCCTTTGGCGACGCACCCATGACCGAGCCTGCATCACCCAACCCATCACCACCCGCGCCAGCCAACGCGCACGTCGACGTCATGGTCGTGGGGGCCGGCATCTCCGGCATCGGCGCCGCCTACCACCTGCGGCACCAGTGCCCGGGAAAGAGTTTTG
>JAYVRP010000107.1:0-2558 GCA_043776215.1 Rhodoferax sp.
CCGGCTCGGTGACCTCGGGCCCGAACCATTGCGACAACCAGGCCGAACCGGTGGCCTCATGTTGCGTGTCGATGCCGCTGTCGGCGACGTCCTGCGGCAGGTCGTGCAGGAGGTGGCCGATATCGTGCAGGAACGCGGCCGCCACCAGTGCCGGCGGCGCGCCATCGCGTTCGGCAAACTCGCCACATTGCAGGGCGTGGTCCAGCTGGCTCACACCTTCTCCATATCCTTCGTGCCCGCGGCGTGCGAACGCGGCGTGAATCAATTCCGTCGGATGCATGTGCTGGTCTCCCGAGATTCAGGGGTTGGCGGTTCGGCGCAACACGCGCCGGCGACTTTCCATGGCGTCCCCGTCGATGTAACAACCCTGCAAGTGGCGACGTCCCCGACCGGGATCGAAGGCCGTGCGCCCGTGCAGGGTGCGATCATTCTGCATCACCACGCAGTCGCCGGGGTCGAGCCGGAACACCAGCTCCAGCTCCGGCCGCTTGAGGATCAGGGCGAATGCCCGGTAGGCCCGGTACCAGTCCTGGGCCAGTTCGGCCGGTGCATCGAGCCAGTCGGCGGACCGGTTGTTGAAATGCACGGCCTGCACGACACCGTCCATGTCCACCGAAACAAGAGTCTGGCGGGCGTGCAGTTCGGTGCTGGCGTCGGCGTAACGGAAGTTCATCGGAATGCGCGCGAGCAGATCGAACGCCGCCGGGTCTTCCCGCCGCAGGATGTCGGCGGCGTGGAAACCATCGACCAGCAGGGTGTCGCCACCGGGCGCCCCGGATTCCAGGCAATGCAGCAATTGCACGCCGGGCGATGGATGTCGGTACGGGTTGTCGGAATGCACGCCCAGGCCCACCGCGGTATAGGCGAGATTGGTGGGGTTGGGAACCGACTTGACGTCGAACAGCCGGCCGTAATTGGTGACACGAACAAATCCCAGGCGCTCGCCCACCTGCGCCACCATGCCAGGCTCGCACGGAACCTGGCGCAAGAGGCCGAAACCCAGCGCAGCGTACCGCTCGAGCCACGCCAGTTCGGCCGCCGGGTCAGACTGCAACGTCGGCCAGTCGACCACTGGCAGCGCTGGCAGCAGGTCGCCGCTCCACAAAGTCAGTGCAGGCCGGCGTGCATTACGCGCGGCCGCGCCGAGGTCGTGGGCCTGCAGCCAGTCCAGCGAATAATCGGACACATGGCCGTCGGACCATTGCACGTGCAACACCCCACCCGGATGGATGCTCGTGTGCGTCGCGGTCAAATCCGCCGGGAGGTCGACGATCTCGTAGAGTTTTTGCCCGTTGCCTGGGTGCCGGCACACCGCGCAGCGGCAGTTGTCACGCAGCCAGTGGTTTGAAACCGCCCATGCCGCGCCCGGTGTCCATCGCACACCGATGGAGCCGCCGGTCATTTCTACGCTGAACTTCTCTGCCATGTTGATCCTCTCTGCGCCAGTTTCAACGCTAGGGTTTTGCCACCCGCAATGCCGCCAGGCCGGCGCCCACGATCAGGGCTGCCCCGGCCACCGTGGTCAAGCGCGGGACTTCACTGAAAAACAGGAAGCCCCACAGCGGGGCCCACAACACGCCGGAATACTCGAAAGGCGTCACCAGGCTGGCGTTCGCCACGCGGTAGGCCGACGTCAACAACATGGTACCGGCCGCCGCCACCACACCGCAGGACGCGATCAGGAATCCGTCCCAAACCGTTGGCAGTACCCATGGCCGCACCAGAAAGGACAGGCTGGGATGGTCGGCATGCACGATGCCCATCAGGTTCAATGCCGCAGCCACAGCCAGTGCGCCGGTCAAGAACACCGCGTTCTGGTAGAACGACATGACCGATGCCGCCTGCGCCACACCCAGACGGCGCGCCATGAGCATCGAGCATGCGTACATGGCGGCGGAGACCAGCGAGAGCAGGGCAGCAGGCTCAAACAGACCACTGCCGGGCTGTAACATGACCACCACCCCCAGGAAACCCACCCCCACGGCCAGCCACACCTGCCAGCCGGCGCGCTCACCCAGTAGCGGCCCGGCCAGCGCGGTCACGAACAGCGGCACGGTGAAGTACAGCGCCACTGCATCGGCCAGCGGCAAGGCCGGAAACGCCATGTAGTAGGCCACATAGGCCACGAACATCAGGGCCGCCCGCGCGACCAGCGGCCAGAAGTCGGTCGCGAACACGGCACGCCAGCCGACCTCGACCTGTACCAGCGCCAGCAGGATCGGCACCGCCACGACGGAACGCATCGACAGCACCTGGGTCAGCGGATACCCTCCACTGACCTGCTTGATCACGGCATCCTGCAGGGAAAAGACAAAAACCCCGAGGCACAGGAAAACAATCCCGCGGACGGGGCTGTTCTGCACGGGCCCTTCAGCCGGAGATCACCCGGGCCATCTCGAGCACCTTGCACGAGTAGCCCCATTCGTTGTCGTACCAGGCTACGACCTTGACAAACGTGCTGTCCAGCGCCATGCCGGCGTCGGCATCAAACACCGAGGTGCAGCTCTCGCCGCGGAAATCGGTCGACACCACCTTCTCCTCGGTGTAACCCATGACGC
>JAYVRP010000108.1:0-2558 GCA_043776215.1 Rhodoferax sp.
CAACTCGACCAGACACAGCGTCACAGGTTTGCCGGGCAGGATGCCAGGCAATGCATAGAACAGGTTGCCCGGGGTTTCCGACTGCGCGTCCTTGCCGTGCGCCGCCTTGTCTTCCGAGATCACGCTGACCTGCGAGAACCAGTTGCGGGTCTGCCGGCCGGCATGGTCGTCGTCGATGAAAAGATCGCAGTAACCAAACACGCCGCCCCCCGTGTGGTAATCGATGATGGCCACGTGGCTGGCACGCGCGGCATGTTGCGCCACCAGCTGGCGAAACAGGTGGTTCGACCAGGCAGCTTGTGTGCCGCCATAAAAGATGCCCTTGGGGTTGACATATTGCCCGCCATGCATGGCCTTGCAGGTGACATCATGGCGGTCGCGCTGGAGGAACCGGGCAATCGCCTGGTTGTGCGCCGCGAGCCCCGGTTCGGACCATTCGGCCGGGTCGATGTGCTCGGCGATGGCCACGTAATCCGGATTTTCGGGGTGCGGTTGATCGTGGTCGACGAAATTGCGGTTGAGGTCGATGTTGTCCTCGTTGACCCGCCGCCCCCAGGCAAACCCGTGCGGGTTGATGGCGTGGATCAACAGCACCGCGGTGTCCTTGGGCTGCACGCGCTGGAACCAGCCCTCCTGCAACCAGGCCACATGGCAGCCAGACCCGGCATACCCTTCGATACCGTGCGTGCCGGAGACAAGCACCAGCAGCTTGCTGGCGTCCGCAGGGCCGATCCAGGCGACATCGGTGATGCAGTCTTCGCCACCCGGCCCTTGGTGCGGATTGGTGTGGCTGGACAACAGGCGCGCACCGGCTTGTTGCACCGCCGCCAGGAACTTGCCCCGGGCCTGCAGGTAGCTGTCTGAGAAATAGTCCGCGATGCGATCCATGCCTGTTCCCCGGGGTGTTGCGAAGTCAGTCGCAGTGTAGACACCGGCACTTGCACCGGATGTAAGCTGCTTTACACCGCCGCCCAGGAGCGTTGGCGCTCGCTAAACTTGCGGCACCATGCGACACCCCACCGGCCCCGCTGACCCGCACGCCCCGCCCCGTGGCCAGCCCGCCACGCCGAGCGGGCAGCTACTGTCGGCATGGCTCACGCACCTGCACTTTCACTGGGGCGGCGTCACTGCCGGAGCGCGGACGCAGCACTTCTCCCGGGAGGAGACGCTGTTCCTGGAGGGGCAGTCCGCCGACTCCGTGTATGTGGTCCAGGAAGGCCGGGTGCGCCTGACCTCGTTCGGATTCGACGGAAAGGAACGCCACCTGATGATCATCGGCACCAACGGTCTGGTGGGTGATTGCGCTGTGCGCTCGACCTGGCGCTACGTGGTGTCGGCGGTCGCCGCCACCGATTGCGTGGTGAGCACGGTTCCCACCGGCGCCATGGTGGATGCGATCGCCCGTGACCCGATACTGGCCGCCCAGCATCAGGAGTTGTCGAGCATTCGCATGCGGATCATGCTGCGCCACGTTACCCTGCAGGGTGCCAACTCCAGCCGCCGCCGCGTGTGCCTGCATTTGCTGGACCTGGTCCACAGTTACGGCGTACCGCACCCCCACGGGACGGTCATCGCAATGACCTTCACGCAGCAGGAAATGGGCAGCATCTGCGGCCTGTCACGGGTCAGCGTGTCGCAGATCTTCAGCCAGCTCGAGCGCGAACAGGTCATTGAACGCTGGGGGCGGCTGGTGGTCGTCGCGAACACGGAGCGGCTCGACGTGTTGTCCAGAACCTGACGGCGGCGGCGCAATTCAGGGTACGTTGTAAAGGAATTGACAACGGGCCGCCCGGGTGGCCGGATAAGCTCGCGCTCCACCCTACTCACCAGACTGCCATGGCCCACACTGACGCTTTCACCCCCGAACCCCAGCTTCAACCCGGCGGCGTGCGCGGCGCCCAGGTGCTGCTGGGCTGCGACGAGCTCGAACCAACCCTGTCGTTTTTCCTGCAGCGCCTGCACTTTCGCATGGAGTCGATCTTCCCGGCCGACAACCCCACCACCGCCATGATTTCAGGTTACGGGCTGCACCTGCGCCTGACCCGGGGCGCCAGCGCTGGCGCCGGAACGCTTTACCTGTTGTGTGACGACCCGCTCAGCGCGGGCAATGGCCAGACCCTGTTCACCGCCCCCAACGGTGTGGTGATCAAACTGGTGGCTGCCGACCCGCCCATGCGCGCACCAGTGACACAACAGCGCGTGGTGCTGACACGCGTGGCAGGGCCCGACGCGTGGGGCGTGGGCCGGGCCGGCATGCGTTACCGCGACCTGATTCCGGACCGGCTCGGTGGAGCCTTCATCGCCTCCCACATCCGTATCCTCGAAGGCGGCCTGGTGCCCGACTATGTGCATTTCCACAAGATCCGCTTCCAGACCATCTTCTGCCGCAAGGGCTGGGTGCGCGTCGCCTACGAAGGCCAAGGCGAAGCACTGGTCATGCGCGCGGGCGACTGCGTTCTGCAACCCCCCATGATCCGCCACCGGGTGATGGAAAGCTCGGCAGGCGCCGAGGTGGTCGAGATCTGCACACCAGCCGAACACATCACCATCGCCGACAA
>JAYVRP010000109.1:0-2556 GCA_043776215.1 Rhodoferax sp.
CAAGGACGACAAACGCATCAAGACCGAGATGCTGACCTACGCGTCACCGGCAGGGTACGGCACCATGAAGGGTTATCTGGCGATGCCGGCCAACGCCACGGGCAAGTTGCCGGGCGTGCTGGTTGTGCATGAAAACCGGGGTCTCAACCCGCATATCGAAGACATTGCCCGCCGGCTTGCGCTGGATAACTTCATTGCATTTGCGCCGGATGCGTTGACGCCGCTGGGTGGTTATCCGGGTGACGAGGACAAGGCCCGCGACCTGTTTCCCAAACTCGACCAGGCCAAGACCCGTGAAGACTTTCTGGCTGCGGCGCGGGTGCTCAAGGAGCGGCCTGAGTGCAGTGGCAAATATGGGTCGGTGGGTTTCTGTTATGGCGGAGGCATGGTGCATTTCCTGGCTACGCGCTTGCCGGACCTGGGGGCGGGCGTACCGTTTTACGGTAACCACCCGGCGGCGGAGGATGCGGCCAGGGTCAAGGCGCCGCTATCGATCCATTTCGCAGGCGTCGACGAACGCATCAATGCCGCATGGCCAGCGTACGAGGCAGCCCTCAAAGCCGCTGGTGCGCGTTACGCCGCACATCAATATGCCGGCACCCAGCATGGTTTCAACAACGACACCACTCCACGGTTTGATGCCGCCGCTGCGAAACTGGCCTGGGAGCGCACCTTGACCTTCTTCAACCAGCACCTGCGCGCGTGACACGGCCGGCACTGGCACTGGCGCTGTGCCTGTGGTGCTGTGTTGCCCTGGGTCAGGGTTTCCCCTGGAAGCCGGTGCGTATCGTCGTGCCGTTTGGCGCCGGCGGTGTGGCTGACCTGACCGCACGTACCGTCGCGCAAAAACTCAGCGAGTCGCTCGGCCAACCGGTGGTCATTGACAATCGGCCGGGCGCTGGCGGGGTAGCCGCTGGTGACGCCGTGGCGCGGGCAGAGCCCGACGGCCACACCTTGCTCCTGATGTCCAACGGTACCGCGGTCAGCGCCGGTTTGTTCAGGGCGCTGCCATTTGATACCGTGCGCGATTTCGCGCCAGTATCCTTGCTCGCCACGTTTGATATCGGCATCGTGGTCGCGGCCGAATCGCGGCATCAAACACTTGCGGACCTCGTGGCCTTTGCCAGGTCGAACCCGGGCAAGCTCAACCTGGGGTCGATCAACATCGGCAGCACCCAGAACCTCGTGGCCGAGTTGCTCAAGTCCACCGCGGGTGTGGACTTGCAGATCGTGCCCTTCAACGGCACGCCCGCCGTCTTGGCCGCCTTGCGCGGCGGGCAGGTTGACGCGGCGGTGGAGATCCTCGGGCCGGTCGTGGGACAGGTGCAAGGCAAGGCATTACGCGTGCTGGCCGTCACGGGAAGCCGGCGCTCCGCCGTCCTGCCAGATATTCCCACTGCCGCAGAGAGCGGCTTGCCCTCGCTGGTGGCGGCATCCTGGAACGCACTGGCGGCCCCGTCCAAAACACCGCGCGCCGTGCTCATGCGTCTGAACAAGGACGTTGTGGCCGCCGTCAATGCGCCGGAAGTGCAGAAGAAGCTGCGGGACCTGCAGGTCGAGGCACATGCCAGTTCGCCCGAGCAGGCCGGTGAATGGCTGGCAGCCGATATCAAGCGTTGGGGCGACGTGATCCAGCGTGCCAGGATTCCGCTGCAATGACAAACACTGCGCACCTGGAGGGCCGGGCCTTGAAATTCGAACACATTGGCATGGTTGGTTATGGAGAAGTAGGGCGCATCTTCACGGCCGGTTTACGGTCGGAAGTGGCTTTCATGCGGGCCTGGGACACCAAGTTTGTGGCGCCCGCCTCGCGCGGCGCAACGTTGGCGCATGCCGAGCAGGCGGGCATCACGGCCTGCCAATCCATGCAGGCCCTGTGCGCCGATTCCGAACTGGTCATCTCGGCCGTCACGGCCTCCAATACCCTGGCCGTGGCACAGGAGGCGGCGCGCCACATCCGGCCCGGCACGGTATTTCTGGATCTCAACTCCGCCTCGCCGGGCACCAAGCAGGCAGCGGCGCATTGCATCGACGACGCGGGTGGGCACTACGTCGAAGCCGGTGTGATGACCTCGGTGCCGCCGTATGGCATCCGGGTTCCGATGTTGCTCGGTGGTGTCCATGCGGACGCGGTGGCATCCGTCCTCCATGGCTGGGGCATGGATGCGACGGTGGTCTCCAGCCAGCTGGGTGTGGCGAGCGCCATCAAGATGTGCCGCAGCGTGATGATCAAGGGCCTGGAGGCGCTGGTGATCGAGAGTTACACCACGGCGCGTGCCTACGGTGTCGAAGACCACATGATCCCCACGCTGCAGGAGACTTTTCCCAGCATCGACTGGCAGCAGCAGGGCGCGTACTTTTTCAGCCGTGTGGTGCAGCACGGCCAGCGCCGCGCCGAGGAAATGCGCGAAGCCGCCAATACGGTGCGCGAAGCCGGTTTTGAGCCGTTCATGACGTCGGCCATCGCCGACAAGCAGCAGTGGGTGGCCGACCAGGCGCGTGCCGGCATATTCGCGGGGCTCGGCAAGAGCGCGGCCTGGCAGGAGTACGCCGACC
>JAYVRP010000110.1:0-2555 GCA_043776215.1 Rhodoferax sp.
GAAGTTCTCGCGCCAGTAGAGGTCCTCGCAAGTCGGATCAATGGTCTCGGCGACGCTCTTGCCAGCCAGGCCGCCGATGATTGCGCCGAGTGCGGCGCCAATCAGGGTTCCAACCGGGCCGACAGTGGTTCCGGTCAGTGCGCCTGCGCTTGCGCCGCCGAGGGCGGCGCCGAGGCCGGTCCCGATCGGGTGCGCACCAGGCTCGCCGGTGAACAGATCGCGGTTTGGTTCGGCGTCGTAGAAGTTGCCGTTGGTCGTCATGGTCGATTCCTTGGGTGCGTCGCTGGATCGGTCGGGAGTGCCGATGCATGGCGCCATGCCAGCATAGGAGGCCGGGCATTGCGGCACCATGGGCAATGCGTCCGTGGAAGCCGTCACGCAACGCCGAAAGGCTGTGGGAGATTCCCTACATTGGCGAGTGTTTCAGTGTTGCCCAGGAGGCATGGCGCCAATCCGACTCCCGAAGCGCGTCCAAGCGCTATGCGGGCAGCAGCATGCCCCGCGTCTCGATGAAGGCGACCACGCCATCCAGCCCAGTGAGCGTGCGCAGGTTGGTCATCACGAAGGGTTTCATCTGGCCGGCGCTGTTGGTGCGCATGCGGCGGGTATCGGCTTCCATCACCGCCAGGCTGGCGCCGACATAGGGTGCGAGGTCGGTCTTGTTGATGACAAACAGGTCGCTCTTGGTGATGCCGGGGCCGCCTTTGCGCGGTATCTTTTCACCGGCCGCCACGTCGATCACGTAAATGGTCAGGTCGCTGAGTTCCGGGCTGAAGGTGGCGGCCAGGTTGTCGCCGCCGGACTCGATGAACACAATGTCGGCGTCCGGGAACTCCGCCAGCATGCGGTCGATGGCCTCAAGGTTGATGGAGGCGTCCTCGCGGATCGCGGTGTGCGGGCAGCCTCCGGTTTCCACGCCCATGATACGTTCGGCGGGCAGGGCGCCGCTGACCGTGAGGATGCGCTGGTCTTCCTTGGTGTAGATGTCGTTGGTGATCGCCACCAGATCGTATTTGTCGCGCATGGCCTTGCACAGCATTTCCAGCAAGGTCGTCTTGCCGGACCCGACGGGCCCGCCGATACCCACGCGCAAGGGGGGCAGTTTCCTGGTACGGCGCGGGATGTGGTGCAGGGCGGTGATGGTGCTCATGATCGAAAAAGGCGGGAGTACTGGGTTTCGTGTTGGGCCGACAGGATGGCCAGCATCGGGGTGAAGGCTTGTCGTTCGTCGTCGGAGTATTGCAAGGCCCGTGCCACGGTGGCGGGAATCTCGCAGGTCAGGGCGGCGAGGATGCGTTGCCCGGCACTCTGGCCCAGCGGCACGGACTTGACGGCCGCCTGCACCATGTTCTCGGCCCAGCCGAAAGCGTAGCTGAGCAGGCAGTCACGCGTGCCAGCCTGCGTCAGCGACGCTGCGAGCCCGAAGGCCACCGGGTAACTGGGGGAGGCACACCAACGTGACCGCGCCACCACAGACGCATCATCCGCGTGCTGGGTACGCAGCCAGTCCATCATCGACCGGCCCATTTGCTCGGTTTGCAGGCGCATCTCGCTGGTTTCGCGTGTTTGCAGAACCCAGTCGTTGAGCGCCTGTATGCACAGCGTATCGCATCGGCGCCAGGCGGGCACGGCCTTGGCCAGTGCGGCGAGATCCGAGCGCTCCAGTGACAGGTGCAATTGGTCGAGCAGCCAGGCGCGTGTGGCTGCTTCGCTGTCCACACCCGCGCGGTCAACGGCCGCTTCGAGGCCCTCCGAGTACGAGAATCCGCCGATCGGCAGGGCCGGCGACGCCAGCCACATCAACTGCAGCAGGCTCGGGGCAGCCAATGCCTCGGGGCTGTCGCCGGGCGCAGCCTGCTGCAGGCTGTGCATCAATGCGCGTGGCCCTTGGGGGCTTTGCCGTGGTCATGCCCGTGATCGTGATCGTGGTCATGGTCATGCTCGTGCTCGTGCTCGTGCTTATGGCCATGTTCACCACTGTGCTCATGGGCGTGCGCGTGGGGCTTCTCGTGCGCATGGGCCTCGTGACCGGCGGGCGCATGGTGCGCGGGCTCGTGTGAATGTCCATGCGAGTCCGCATGCCCGTGTGAATGCCCCTGACTGGCGTAGGCGCCGCTCTCGGGTTCGAAGGCCAGCGTGTCCTGGTGCACGATCAGGTGCATGGCGCGCAGCAAGTCGGCCAGCACATGGTCGGGTTCGATCTGGAGGTGGTCGGGCTTGAGCTCGATCGGCACATGCCGGTTGCCCAGGTGGTAGGCCGCGCGGATCAGGTCGAAAGGCGTGCCGTGTTCGGTGCAGTGGGTGATACGCAGCACCGGCTGCGGCGCCGCGATCACGCGCACCAGCGAGCCGTCTTCCAGCACCAAAACGTCACCACCGCGCATCACGGTGCCGCGGGGCAGGAATATGCCGAGGGCACGGCCCGCAGAGTCGGTGGCATCGAAGCGGCTTTTCTGGCGCACATCCCAGTCGAGTTCAACGGTGGTGGCGCGTTTGACGAGGACCGGGGCCAGGCCGGCACCTTGGGGTCTGAGTTTGTTGGCGATGAGCATGGT
>JAYVRP010000111.1:0-2553 GCA_043776215.1 Rhodoferax sp.
ACGGGTATCGGCCACAGTCCGTCGGCCGCCTTGGGGGCGTCCCTGCCAGCGAGTTATGCGTTGCTGGTATTTGCCAAACAGCAGCTGTGTGACGACTCCACCATGGCACTGTTTGCGCGCGAGCGCGGACTCACCAATGCCGAGGGACAGGTGCTGGCACAGGTTTGCAAAGGATTGCGCCCGGCGCAGATCGCCAACCAGCACGGCGTTCAGATCTCGACCGTGCGCACCCAACTGCGCAGCATCCGCATGAAAACCTGTTGCGAGACCATCCGCGAACTGGTGGAAAAGGTGTCGGTGCTGCCGCCGATGGCACGCCACCTGTCGGTTCGCAGTGCCGCGTGACTGCGAACCTGCGCAACGGTGTCAGGCCTGCAGCGCCGCCCACATCTCCTGGTCGCGTTGCGCGGTCCAGATGCGCGGGTTCTTGATGCCCCGGGCCTCGTCGTAGGCACGGCTCACGTCGAACGGCAGGCAATGCTCGTAGATGAATACGTCGCCAAACAGCGGGTCCATGCGCTTGCGCGTATGCACCATGGCCGCCTTGAGGTCCATGCCGGCGGAGGCGGCCTCCTTGCCGCAGTGGTACAGGGTCTCGACCCACAGCTTGGTGTAGTCCAGCGCCTTGTCCACGTTGACACGGCCCTTCATGGCCTCGCCGCGTCCGGGAACGATTGCCTCGGCGCCGAGCGCACGCAGCGCCTCCAGCGTGTCTGGCCACTCCTGCAAGTGAGCGTCACCGGTGTAGACGCCGGCCTTGTACTCGACCAGGTCGCCACTGAACAAGACCTTCTCCTGGTCGACCCAGGCAATCGTGTCACCGCGTGTGTGGCCCGGGCCCGGGTGCCAGACCTGCACCGTGACACCACCGAGATCCAGCGTCAAACGGCCGGGCACTTCGCCCTTGGTTGGGTCACCACCACCCACCACCATGGTCGGCCAGGTCAGGCCCGGCACACTCGCGGCATTGCGGAAAAGACGCGGGAAGCGCTCCATCTCGCTTTGCATGTCCTGGGCTCCGCGCTCCACGATCAGGTCCAGCGTGCCCTGGCTGGCGATGATCTCGGTGGCGCCGGCTTCGGCAAATGCGCTGGCACCCAGCACACGCACCGCGTGGTAATGGGTCAGCAACACGTACTTGATGGGTTTGTCGCTGATGGTGCGGATCTGGATGATCAACTCGCGCGCCATCGCCGGTGTCGCCGTGGCATCACTCACCATGATGAACTTGTCGCCGATCACAATGCCGGAATTAGGGTCCCCCTCGGCGGTGTAGGCCCAGCAATGGGCGCTGAGTTGCTTGAAGGTGATTTTCTTGTCTTCGAGATCGGCCTGGGAGGCAAACGCTTTGGGTGCGGCAGGTGTTGTCATCGGGTACTCCTGGATAGCCCCTGATTTTAGCGAACGCTCGGCTACAGTGGCCGCATGTTCGACGCTTTGTTTCGTGTTTTCGAATCTCAGGTGCAGGCCACGGCGCTGCCGCCCGCGGGTGCGCCGCCACCCGGTCTGATGGCTTTTTATTGGCATTTCATCCGCCAGGCGCGCACGCTTTTTCTCTTCATGCTGCTGAGTTGCCTGCTGGTCGCGCTGAGCGACACCGTCACCCCGGTGCTGATCGGCAAGCTGGTGGCCTTGATGACCGCTACCGACCGGCAGGCCGCCCTGCAAGGCGCTTGGCCAATGCTGGGCTCGATGCTCGTGTTCATGCTCGTGGTGCGGCCCGCGGTGCTGCTGTTCGACAGCCTGTTGCGCTTCAACGCCGTGATGCCCGGCATGACCAACCTGGTGCGCTGGCAAAACCATTGGCATGTGGTACGCCAGAGCTGGCCATTTTTTCAGGACGATTTCGCGGGCCGCATCGCCAACCGCGTGGTGCAGACCGGCAATGCACTGCGCGAGAGCGCGGTGTCGGGCGTGCGCGCGGTCTGGTACATCCTGATCTACGGGCTGACCACCATCGTGCTGCTGTGGCTGGCCGATTGGCGCCTGGCCCTGCCGACGGTGTGCTGGTTCGCCGGGTACCTGGTGTTCCTGCGTTACTTCGTGCCGCGCATGCGTGACCTGTCAAAGGCCAGCTCGGAGGTGCGCTCGCGCGTCGTTGCCCGAGTGGTGGACACCTATACCAACATCCTCACCGTCAAGCTGTTTGCGCGACCCACCGACGAAGACCGCCATGTGCAGGATGTGATCGATGCACACAAGGAGGCCATGGCGCGGCACATGCGCCTGGTGACGCAGTTCATCTGGACCTTGTGGATGCTCAATGCCTTGCTGCTGGTCGCCACCGCAGGCATGGGGCTGTTCCTGTGGCAGGCGCAGCGACTGGAGGTCGGCGTGTTTGCAATGGCACTGCCGCTGGCCTGGCAAATCACCAGTGCCGCAGGCTGGGTGTCGTGGGAAGTGGCGGGCATCTTCGAGAACATCGGGGTGGTACAGGAGGGCATGGAAACCATCGCCGTGCCGCTGGGCATGACGGACCGCAGCGACGCCACCCCGTTGCAGGTGACGCGCGGGGAGATACGTTTCGAGCAACTCGGTTTTGCCTACGATCCG
>JAYVRP010000112.1:0-8409 GCA_043776215.1 Rhodoferax sp.
TCTTGCGCCATACGTCGCGGGCCCGCTGAAACTCGGAGACCTGCAATCCGGCCAGGGCCTGCTGGACGACGTCGGCGCCCAGCCCCTTTTGCTGTAGCTCGTACCGGATACGCGCGACACCGTGCCGGGCCGCACGACGGTGAACCACCGAATCGACGACACGTTGCTCGCTGATGAATCCCTTGGCCTGCAGGTCGTCCAGGATCAGGGCCAATTCGCCCGGCGCCTGTTGCTGGCCGCCGAGCTTGCGCTCCAGTTCGGCGCGGGAATATTCGCGAGCGCCGAGCAGGCGCAAGGCACGCCCCTTGAGTGACGGCTGGTCGGGTGGCGGTGCCATGGTGCGTTTGCCTGCGCTCTGGAGGTGACGCAACCTCCTGTCGCCGTGGCTATTCGGCCTTTTTCGCAGCCTTGGCAGGTTTTGCCTCGCCGCTGTCCACCGCCTCGGGCAACAGCGGAATACCCAGAGACTCGCGCACCTTGTTTTCAATCTCGCGCGACAACTCGGGGTTCTCGCGCAGGAATTCCCGGGCGTTGTCGCGACCCTGGCCGATCTTTTCGCCGTTGTAGGCATACCAGGCACCGGACTTGTCCAGAATATGTGCGTTCACACCCATGTCGATGATTTCGCCCTGGCGGCTGATGCCTTCGCCGAACAGGATGTCGAACTCGGCGGTCTTGAACGGGGGGGCCACCTTGTTCTTGACCACCTTGACCTTGGTTTCGTTGCCGATGGCCTCGTCGCCCTTCTTGATGGTGCCAGTGCGGCGGATGTCGAGGCGCACCGAGGCGTAGAACTTCAGTGCATTGCCGCCGGTGGTGGTTTCCGGGCTGCCGAACATCACACCGATCTTCATGCGGATCTGGTTGATGAAGATCACCATGCAGTTGGTCTTCTTGATATGGGCCGTCAGTTTGCGCAGGGCCTGGCTCATGAGCCGTGCCTGCAGGCCGGGCAGAGAGTCGCCCATCTCGCCTTCGAGCTCCGCCTTGGGCGTCAACGCCGCCACCGAGTCCACGACGATCAGATCGACCGCCCCGGAGCGCACCAGCGAGTCGACGATTTCCAGCGCCTGCTCTCCGGTGTCGGGCTGGCTGATCAGCAGATCCTGCAGGTTGACGCCCAGCTTCTGCGCATACTGGATATCGAGCGCATGCTCGGCATCAACAAACGCACATTGCCCGCCGGTTTTCTGCATCTCGGCAATGGCCTGCAGCGTGAGCGTGGTCTTGCCCGAAGACTCCGGGCCGTAGATCTCGATGACACGACCACGCGGCAAACCGCCCACTCCCAAGGCGATGTCGAGCCCGAGTGACCCGGTGGAAACAACCTGGATGTCTTCGATCACCTCCCCTTCACCCAGGCGCATGATGGTGCCCTTGCCGAATTGTTTTTCGATTTGGGCCAGTGCCACTTGTAATGCCTTGGCTTTCTCGGTGCTGGTGGAAGTGATGGCTCTGACTGCTGTGTCCATGGAAATCTCCTTTAAAAACAGATGTTTACGTGAAGTCGGCGTCTGATATTAATAACAGGCTGGATGCTTGAACAGTAGTTTAAACTCATAGATCAAAATCCGTAAATAGTTTTTTTAGTCAATTTGGTTGATGACATTTCCAAACCATCCAAATCCGGAACACCACTTCACCGACACCTGGCGCCAAACCCACCTGGGCCGACTGCTGGCCAAGGCCTCGCAGCGTTTTGATGTCCGCGTGCTGGCGTTGATGGCCCGCAACGACGAGCTGGCACTGGCCTTGTCCAACCTCGCGGCTCGGGGAAAACTCACGGCATCCCACATCCAGATCACGCGCCACCTTCCGCTGTCGGGCTGCAGCCTCACCGAGTTGGCCACCCGGGCCGGCATCACCAAGCAGGCGATGGGAAAACTGGTGGACCAATGCGCGGCCTGGGACCTCGTGCAGCGCCTGCCGGATGCGCGCGACGCGCGTTCGGTACGTGTTGTCTTCAGCGCCAGCGGCGGGATGTGGCTGAAAGCCTACCAATTGGCGGTACAACAGGCCGAGGCCGAGTTCGCGCTGGCGGTCGGCGCCGAAGTCGCCACGGTGGTTCATCTCGGGCTGGAGGCCTACGTGGCGTGACCGTCTGCCGACCCGGTCCCGGCCTAGAATGCGCCGACTGCTTCCAGGTTGCGAAGAACACTGCTGCGGCTCACTCGACAGGAGACAAACATGCGCATTCTGATCGCCGAAGATGACCGCGTCATAGCCGACGGCTTGTTGCGCGCGCTGCGCGCCAGCGGCGCCGCCGTGGACCATGTCGCGAGCGGCACCGAAGCGGACGCCGCGTTGATGACCAACAAGGAGTTTGACCTTCTGATCCTGGACCTCGGATTGCCCAGGATGCATGGCCTGGAGGTTCTGCGCAAGCTGCGCGCACGTGGCTCGTCGCTGCCAGTGCTGATCCTGACCGCCGCCGACAGCGTGGAAGAGCGTGTCAAGGGGCTCGACTACGGTGCCGACGACTACATGGCCAAGCCCTTCAGCCTGCAGGAAATGGAAGCCCGTGTCCGCGCCTTGGTGCGCCGGCGCATGGGCGGCGCCACCGACAGCATCCGCCACGGGCCGCTGGTGTATGACCAGGCCGGCCGCGTGGCCAGCATCGACGGCAAGATGATTGACCTCTCGGCCCGTGAACTGGGCTTGCTGGAGGTGCTGCTGCAGCGTGCCGGGCGCATGGTCAGCAAAGACCAGCTGGTCGAGCGCCTGTGCGAGTGGGGCGAGGAGGTCAGCAACAACGCCATCGAGGTTTACATCCACCGGCTGCGCAAGAAGATCGAGAAGGGGCCGATCCGGATCGCCACCGTGCGTGGCCTGGGGTATTGCCTGGAAAAGATTCCTGGCTAAGTGCGCCCTCGGTTCGCACCCCGATACGAACCATTCATGAATATTTTCCATTCCAGTGCCGAACAGCGCTCGCTGTTCGGCGAGATTCTGGACTGGATGCTGACGCCGCTGCTGCTGCTGTGGCCGATCAGCCTGGTGCTCACATGGTGGGTGGCCCAGAACGTGGCCGGCAAGCCGTTTGACCGGGCACTGGAATACAACGTGGGCGAGCTCGCCACACTGGTCAAGGTTCAGAACCGACAGGTGCTGTTCAACCTGCCCCTGCCCGCGCGCCAGCTGTTGCGCGCCGACGAATCCGACACCGTGTATTACCAGATACTGGGCGCGCGCGGCGAGTATCTGAGCGGCGAGCGCGACTTTCCGCTACCGCCGAGCGAAGAAGCGCCCTTCTTCAGCGAGGTGCGCATACGCGACGCCGAGTACCTTGGCAATGACGTCAAGGTCGCCTACACCTGGGTCCGTCTCGCCCTGCCAGGTGCGAAACCGGCATTGGTGCAAGTCGGAGAAAGCCTGGAAAAGCGGTCGGTGCTGGCGACGGAAATCGTCAAGGGCGTGATGCTTCCGCAATTCGTGATCCTGCCCCTGGCCGTATTGCTGGTGTGGGTCGGCCTGGCGTACGCGATCAAACCGCTGAACCGCCTGGAAGAACGCATCCGCGCGCGCCAGCCCGACGATCTGAGCCCGCTGGACGAACGCTCCGTTCCGCTCGAAGTCGCGCCGCTGGTGTCCTCCGTGAACGACTTGCTGATGCGCCTGAAGAGCTCGATCAGCCACCAGAAACGGTTCCTGGCGGACGCCGCTCATCAGCTCAAGACACCCCTGGCGGGCCTGCGCATGCAGGCTGATCTGGCGCAACGCGAAGGCGCCAGCGCCGACGAGCTCAAGCAGTCGCTGCGCCAGATCGGCGCTGCCAGCAAACGTGCCACACACACCGTCAACCAGTTGCTTGCGCTGGCGCGCGCGGAAGAAGGCGGAACCACCATGGTGCGCCAGAGCTGCGACCTGGCGCAACTGACGATCGACGTGGTGCAGGACTGCCTGCCACGTGCCATGGACAAGGTGATCGACCTCGGATATGAAGGCGTGCAGCCCGGTGCAGAGGGATCCACGTTGCAGGGTAACCCGACGCTGCTCAAGGAGATGGTGCGCAATCTGGTGGACAACGCCATCAACTACACGCCGTCCAGCGCGTCGAAGCAAGGTGTCGTGACGGTGCGGGTGCTGGCCGATCCCTTTGGCAAGGTCCTGATGCTGCAGGTCGAGGATTCCGGGCCGGGGATTGCGCTGGCTGAGCGCGAGCTGGTGTTCAAGCCCTTTTACCGCGCGCTCGGCAGTGATGTGGACGGGTCCGGGCTGGGCCTGCCCATCGTGCTCGAAATCGCGCACCTGCATGGTGGCACCGTCACCCTGGAAGATGCCCGAGCCGGGCACCATCCACCCGGCTCGCGGTTCACCATCCGCATGGATGGTGATGCCGGCACCCGGCCTTCCGCCGGGTAAGCCTTCGGTAAGCACCAGACCGTATCGTCCACGCTGTTCTCGGTCGTTCCGTCAACCCGCCCCGGCGCGTGTATGCGCGCCGCGACGGCAACGATTGCAGAAGAACTCTACGAGGAGACAGCATGAAAGATGATCTGGTTCAACGCATAGCGAGCCACCCCAAGTACCAGGAGCTCAAGTCCAAACGCAGCAGCTTCGGCTGGTGGCTCACCCTCTCGATGATGGTCGTTTATTACGGCTTCATTCTGCTGGTGGCTTTCAACAAGGAATTCCTGTCGCAAAAGCTCGGCGCCGGCGTGATGTCGGTTGGCATTCCACTGGGCTTCGCGGTGATCGTATTCACCGTGGTGATCACGGCGATCTACGTACGCCGTGCCAACACCGAGTTCGACGAACTCTCCGACGCAATTGCAAAGGCGGTGCTGAAATGAAACCAATCAACGACAACCTGCGACGCTTGTTGACCCTTGCCGCCCTGTGCGGTGTCTCCGCCGTGGTGTACGCCGCCGGCGCGGACCTCGGGCAGGCACAGAAACAGGCTACCAACTGGACCGCCATCGGCATGTTCGCCACCTTCGTCGTGCTGACCCTGTTCATCACCAAGTGGGCCGCTGCCAAGACCAAGTCCGCAGCCGACTTCTACACCGCCGGTGGCGGTATTACCGGCTTCCAGAATGGCCTGGCGATCGCGGGTGACTACATGTCGGCGGCCTCCTTCCTGGGCATTTCCGCTGCGGTGATGGCCAGTGGCTTCGACGGATTGATCTATTCCATCGGCTTCCTGGTGGGCTGGCCGGTCATCACCTTCCTGATGGCCGAACGCCTGCGCAACCTGGGCAAATTCACCTTCGCCGATGTGGCCGCGTTCCGCTTCAAGCAGGCGCCGGTGCGCATCTTCGCCGCCTCGGGTACGCTGGTGGTGGTGGCGTTCTACCTGATCGCACAGATGGTGGGTGCAGGCCAGCTGATCAAGCTGCTGTTCGGCCTGGAATACTGGATCGCGGTGGTGATCGTCGGTGCGCTGATGATGGTCTACGTGTTGTTTGGCGGTATGACGGCCACCACGTGGGTGCAGATCATCAAGGCCTGCCTGCTGCTGGGTGGCGCGACGTTCATGGCGCTGTCGGTGTTGTGGCACTTCGGGTTCAGCCCCGAGGCGATGTTCGCCGAGGCTGTCAAGGTCAAGACCGACCTGGCTCTGAAGGACGGAAAAATCGGCGAGGCCGCGGCCAAGATCGGTTCCTCGATCATGGGCCCGGGCAACTTCGTGAAAGATCCGATCTCCGCCATCTCGTTCGGTATGGCACTGATGTTCGGCACCGCCGGCCTGCCACACATCCTGATGCGCTTCTTTACCGTGCCCAGCGCCAAGGCAGCGCGTTCGTCAGTGATGTGGGCCACCGGCTGGATCGGTTACTTCTACCTGCTGACCTTCATCATCGGTTTCGGCGCCATCACCTTCGTGTTGACCAATCCGCAGTTCCTCGACGCCAAGGGCGCGCTGCTGGGCGGCGGCAACATGGCGGCGATTCACCTGGCCAACGCCGTCGGTGGCAATGTGTTCCTGGGCTTCATCTCGGCCGTGGCCTTCGCCACCATCCTGGCAGTCGTGGCCGGCCTCACCCTGTCCGGCGCCTCGGCGGTTTCGCACGACCTGTACGCCACCGTCATCAAGAGCGGCCGTGCCGACGGCGCTGCCGAACTGCGGGTCTCGAAGGCCACGACCATCGCGCTGGGCATCCTGGCGGTGATCCTGGGCATCGTGTTCGAGAAGCAGAACATCGCGTTCATGGTGTCGTTGGCGTTCGCGATCGCGGCATCCGCTAACTTCCCGGTGTTGTTCATGTCAGTGCTGTGGAAAGACTGCACGACCCGCGGCGCGGTCATCGGCGGTTTTCTCGGGTTGATTTCATCGGTACTGCTCACGGTCGTGTCGCCGTCGGTGTGGGAAGCGACCTTGGGCTATCCGAAAGGCAGCGCGTTGTTCCCGTACGCCTCGCCGGCACTGTTCTCGATCACGATCGGATTCGTGGGCATCTGGTTGTTCTCGATCCTCGACCGAAGCAGCCAGGCGGCGAAGGACCGTGGCGGTTTTCTGGCTCAAGAGGTAAGGTCGGAGACCGGCATCGGTGCCACGACCGCATCCAGACACTGAACCGAGCATGGCGACAGGCGAAGGCGGACTACGTGCTCGATCAGCTTGTCGAAGCGGGCAACACGGTGGTCGTGATCGAGTATAATCTCGATGTAATCAAGAATGCGGATTGGATTATCGATCTCGGCCCGGAGGGTGGCGATCGCGGTGGTGAGATTGTCGCAGAAGGGCCACCCAAAGAGATTGCGAAGGCGAAGCGGTCGTATACGGGGGCAGGTGCTGAAAGAAGCAGGGATATAAGGGCCGAGCTTTCGGGAGTCGTCTGAGGCGATGGATAGAGGCGACCCATGCCTCTTTACCATTGGCCGCGTGCGACTCTAAAGCGCGACTGAGGGTTGCATGCCGTCGCACGCCCCATTATTCTGCCCAATCTATAAAGATCCATCCATTGGCAAATAAGTAGATGAGTCATATGCCAGGTGACGAGCCACAACAATTTACAGCATTTAACTACTGTGTCAGCTTTGTAGATCTCCTGGGCCAGCGGGATGCAGCGAGAGGACAAGGCCTTGTACCGATCATTAATTCTGAAGAAGAGGATGAGGCTTTTCAAAAAGTTCTGTCTAATAACATAGGGCGAATACTGCGACTTCAGCGGGATGTTGAGTCAATGGCAGAGGTTTTATCTCCCAACCCTAACTCGCCATTGCGTGAAGCCCTAAGTGCGCAAGAAAGGATTGACTGGGATGAAATACAACGGAAATCTGTAAAACATCAATACTGGTCGGATGGGTTCGTGAATTTTGTATGTCTGGCAAATCAACTGATCAAGTGCCCGGTGAAAGGGATATTCGAGATTTTCTGTCTGGCGGGGTACTTTCTCCTGATCGGCCTCGCTCGACATCAGCCTGTCCGTGGGGCCATTGATATAGCTTGGGGTGTAGAAATCCGTCCAGGGGAATTATACGGTCCCGCTGTAGTTAGAGCGTACGAGCTCGAAAGTGAAATAGCTCAATATCCTCGAATCGTCATTGGCCAAGAGGTCATAAGGTTTCTAGAGGCGCACAAAGCTAACGCTGGGAATGATCCGTTCACTCGCGTAAATCGCGATTTTGCACAATGCTGCTTGGGCATGCTCGCTCAAGATGATGACGGCTATTGGATCCTTCATTATCTCGGAGATGCTTTTCAGTATCTAGTAACTCATGAGCACCACGGTGAGTTGTATGGGAAGGCGCGCAAGTTTGTTGTATGGCAGGCGGAAGAACACAAGAGACTGAGGAATAGCAAACTCGCATTTCGGTACAGCCAATTACTTGCCTACTTTGATGCTCATGCATCTTCCGCATGATGGTCAAATGTTTGGAGAGAACTGCTGATCCTGTGGCTAAATCGACAACTCCAGGGAAATCGAAAAATCATGAGCCCCTAGCTCTAAGCTCTTTCTGAAAGGAAGCCCATGCAAACGATTCTCTTACTCACCGTCTCCAACATCTTCATGACCATTGCCTGGTATGGGCATCTCAAGTACAAAGACTTGCCGCTATGGATCGTGATTCTGGCGAGCTGGGGGATTGCCTTCGTCGAGTATTGTTTCCAAGTGCCGGCCAACCGGATGGGCCATTTTGAATTTTCGACAGCCTACAGCTGAAGACGATTCAGGAAGTAACCCCCTGGTTGTATGTTGTGTCTTTTCTGTGTGGTGTTTGAAGGAGCAACTGAAATGGACCTGTCTGGCGGGGTTTACCCTGGTGGCCGGCGGCGTATTCGTGATTTTTAAAGAGTGGTGACAGTCACTGATAGAAATCTAGCAATCGGTGCGCTCGATCGTAAAGATAGAGCACATCCACAGTGACGCGGGCGCCGAAGGATGGGCCGTAGTCCTTTTGATTGATGAGGTCGTTCCAGGTCTCAAAGGTTACGGCTGAGACGCGGAGTGCCGCCGTCACAAA
>JAYVRP010000113.1:0-2553 GCA_043776215.1 Rhodoferax sp.
ACGGCACCAAACACGCTGTATTCGGGCAGCAGGCTCTCCATGCAATTGAAGACCGCCTCGTACAAGGCCACATCGACGACCTGCCCCAGGCCCCGGGGCGCATCCGGCCCCCGGGTCTTGTGGCGGTGATGCAGTGCCATCAGCACGCCGATCACGCCATGCAGGGAGGCGAGTGTGTCACCGATGCTCACGCCCACCCGCACCGGCACCCGACCCGGCTCGCCGGTCAGGTGGCGCAGGCCGCCCATAGCCTCGGCCACGACGCCGAACCCGGGCCGGTCGCGGTAGGGACCACTTTGCCCGTAACCACTGATACGCAGCATGATCAGCCCGGGGTTGGCCGCCTGCAACACGTCCGGCCCCAGGCCCCAGCCCTCCATCGCGCCTGGCCGGAAGTTCTCGATCAGCACATCGGCCTGCGCCGCCAGCTTGCGCACGATCTCCTGGGCTTCCGGCTGGCGCAGGTCCAGCGCGACAGACTGCTTGTTGCGCGACTGCACCTGCCACCATACGGAAGTGCCCTCCTTGAGCAGGCGCCATTTGCGCAAAGGGTCACCACCACCTCCTGCCGCATCGGCCGGCGGCTCGATCTTGACCACATCAGCGCCGAAATCGGCCAGGGTCTTGGCCGCAAACGGGCCGGCAATCAGTTGGCCGAGTTCCAGGACTCGCAACCCCTCCAGGGGCCCGGCGACGCGTGTCATTTCTTAGCCGCGACGCTTTTTTTGGCCGCGGGTCGGGGGTTGGCAGGCGCGTGCGGCAACAGCGTATCAAGCATCTTCACGATCTCGGTTTCAATTCGTCCTTTGAAAGCACCGAGCAAGAAGCCCAGCCGCGCATCGAGTTCGAACCGGTCCTTGGTCACATGCAGTTCGCCCTGGACGCCAGACCGGGTAAATCGGACCAGATCCGCCGCCCGACCTTCTTCGTAGGTGCATTCCATGCCGAAGTCCTTTTCGACCTGCTCGGCCCATTCGAAAGCGATCTTGCGCGCCTTGACCAGACCCAATGTGTGTGGACGCAATATTTTTAGATCAGCCACCGTGTATCTCCGTCCTGTCAGTTGTGTTTTTGAGAATTCGCGTGCGTTCGCTGGCAGGCTGGTCCGCCAGCCGCCGCACAGCATCATAAAACGCACGCCAGTTGCCGCCTTCGCGGGCAAACAAGGCCTCGAAGCCTGGCACGAGTTCATCATAGGCTGCCTGGGCAGAGAAGCTCGCATTGTTGGCGTTCGCCACCCAGGTGTCGTACCCCGCGTATCCACCCCAGCTGTCCTTGAGCAAGGCGTAGGTGGCGTGGAATTCATGCATCACGGCTTGCTTGTCCAGTGCCTGGCGCTGCTTGTCGGCGGGCGCGCCCTGCGCCGGTTCATAGATGCTGCGCAAGCGTTCTCGTGTGCTCAGCGCCAGGGCCCGAAACTGCCTGCGCCGCGCGTCAAACACCGCATAGTCGGTGCGAGCCTTCTCAGATGCCTGCGTAGCGAGCCAGCGGGCACCACCGAGTTGCTCCACAGCGGTCGCAAACGACTCATTGAACATGGTGTCATCGCGGGCATAAAGCACCTGGTGCGACAGTTCGTGAAATATGATGCGGGCCAGTTCGCCCTCGGGATACGCGACAAAGGTGTTGAGCAGCGGGTCACCACCGGCCCAATTCATCCATCCCAGCGTGGAATAGGCCGGCACGCCGTACACCGCCACCTCCAACCCCTCGGACTCGAGCTGCGCCGCCAACTCGCGGGCGTCGGCTTCGCGGAAGTAACCTCGGTACCCGACACAGCCCAGCACCGGGAAGCACCAGGTCTTGAGCGTCAGCGAGAACGCGGGGGCGGCGACCACGTTCCACACCACGGAGCGGCGCTGCAGATCGGCGTAACGACGGTAGCTCGCGTTGTCCGGCAGATCGAGCTCGGTCACGGCGAAGCTGCGGATACGCCTGGCAAGAGCTAGGCGCTCCTTGAGCGGCGGCGGCGTCTGCGTATCCGCCAGCCAGGTGTCGACCGGACGCGCCGCCTGCATCATCGCCAAATGCCCACTGACCGACTGCCAGTAATAGCGGGTGTCGGCACAGCCGGTCAGGGCCAACAGCACCATCGCCAGGGCCAGCAGGTGCAGGCCCGCAGGCGGCAGGCGCGAAGGCATGGCGGGACACGGTGCACGGAGCATGGCCTCATTGTGCGGGAAACCGCCCGGCCGGTTACGCGGATCGGCCATGCGGGATACAAACTGCCGTATGCTGCAAATGTCTATGCCGCGCCTGACCCAAGCCCCGAATTTCGCCATTGCCACGCTGTGGGCCGAAGCCCTGCAGGACCAGGGCATCGCCACCAGCGTGCAGCGGCAATACCTGGGCAGCGTGGCGGGCGAGTTGCCACCCGACCAATGCCTGCCGGAAGTCTGGTTCACGCACCCCGAACAGGAATCCCGCGCGCGCCAACTGCTGCATGACCTGCAGCACGTGCCGCAACGGCGTTGGACCTGCATCTGCGGCGAACTGGTGGAGGGCGGCTTCGAGCAGTGCTGGAACTGCCAGGCGTTGATGCCGGTTGGCTGA
>JAYVRP010000114.1:0-2550 GCA_043776215.1 Rhodoferax sp.
ATGAAGCGGTCTGCGGCCAACTCTCTGCGGGTGCGGCGATGTCCTGGGCCAAGCCGGTCTGCGTGAACACGCTCATCAATGATCTCCTCGCGACGAACGGGTGCGGGCTTTTTGGTGTTCCGGTCCGGCCCCGGTTTGCACACAGCCATTTGTTTTGCTAACTGCCTGGTCCCTGCGACGGATGCTGAAGAGGTGGCTGACTTGCGACCTGTCCTATCGGGTTGTACAACGCCGGTCGATTGCCGTCAAAGTATTTTTGGAGCCCACCGGGAAAACCCTACTTCTCCCAAAATTGACGTCGAGCCTGGCGCACGTGAATCCAACGAGGAAAATTTGTGATCGACGAGCAAATTCATTGCCAGGTCGGTTTCTGGTCAGGGCTGAGTTTCTTCGCTGCCTTGCGATGGATGCCGCAGTGGGTTCTCTGCCAACCGAATTGCTCGGCGGTGGCGCCAGTCCTGCGCGCATATGCCCTACTTGAGTCGTGCCCAGTGACCCGCAGCTCCGCCAAGCCAAACCATGCAGCGGCCCAGATTTCATTGAACTTTGCGCGCCAGTTGCCGCGTAGCAACTGCGAAAATGCGAGCATCGGCGGCGCCGACCACGAGTCGTGAATATTTCGGAACAAGAATGAAATGAAGAAGCAGCTTGGAGTGCATCAGGTCAGTGTCGCCCCGATGATGGACTGGACCGACCGCCATTGCCGCTATTTCCACCGTCTGCTGACGCGCAAGACGCTGCTCTACACCGAGATGGTGACCGCCGGCGCGCTGGTGCATGGCGACGTGCCGCGCCATCTGCGCTACAACGCCGAAGAGCACCCGGTGGCACTGCAGCTTGGCGGCAGTGAGCCGGCCGACCTGGCGCACTGTGCGCGGTTGGGGCAGCAATGGGGGTACGACGAGATCAACCTGAACTGCGGCTGCCCTTCTGAGCGGGTGCAGCGCGGTGCCTTTGGCGCCTGCCTTATGGCCGAGCCGCAGCTGGTGGCGGATTGCGTCAAGGCGATGGTGGACACTGTGGCGGTGCCGGTGACAGTCAAGCACCGCATCGGCATCGACCGTGGCGAGAGTTACGAATTCCTGCGGGATTTTGTGGGCCAGGTGAGCGAGGCGGGTTGCCGCGTGTTCATCGTGCATGCACGCAACGCCTGGCTCAAGGGCCTGTCGCCGAAGCAGAACCGCGAGGTGCCGCCCTTGCGCCATGCCCTGGTGCACCGGCTCAAGGCCGAGTTTCCGCATCTCACGATCGCCATCAACGGTGGCCTCACCACTACGGCGCAGGTGCAGGAGCAACTGGAGCATGTCGACGGTGTCATGCTCGGGCGCGAGGCCTACCACAACCCCTGGTGGCTGGCGTCGTGGGACGCGACGTTCTGGGGCGATGCGCCCGTTCAAGTGCCCAGCCGCGAGGAGATCGAGCGGCAGATGTGTGACTACATGGCGCGCGAGGTGGCGCAGCACGGCACGCCCTGGAGCAGCATCGCGCGCCACATGCTCGGCCTGCGCCATGGGCTGCCGGGCGCGCGCCTGTGGCGGCAAGTCTGGAGCGACCACCGCCTGCGCGACCTGCCACCGCACGCGGTGATGGCCAGGGCCCACGCGCCGATGCAGAGCCATGCGGCCAGTGCGCAGGATCTGGTCCCGAGCAATGTCTGACGCCGTGGCGCGGCAACAGCGCCTCGCCCGCATGCTGGTGTGGTTGGTGCCGGCCTTGTGGAGCGTCAACTACATCGCTGCGCGCCTGGCGGTCGGCGTGATCGGTCCATACCTGCTGGCCCTGGGGCGCTGGGCGATTGCCGGCATGGTGCTGGTGGCGCTGGCGCGCTCTGAGTTGTGGCAGCAGCGCGGCCAGGTGGCGCGCGTCTGGTGGCAGTACCTGGTGCTGGGCGTGCTGGGCATGCTGATCTGCGGGGCCTGGGTGTACCAGGGCGCCAGGACGACCACGGCCACCAATGTGGCGCTGATCTATGCGGCGTCGCCGGTGCTGATCACCGTCGGTTCGTCGCTCTGGTTGCATGAACGCTTGGCGCTGCGCCAGAAGTTCGGGGTGGTGCTGGCCCTGGCGGGCGTCCTGCATGTCGTGGTCAAGGGCCACTGGGAAACGCTGGCGGCGCTGCAATTCGTGTCGGGCGATCTATGGATCGTGGCGGCCACCCTGTCCTGGGCCGGCTATGCGTTACTGCAGAAGGCATGGCCCTCGGGCTTGAGCGCCACGGCGCGTCTGGCCGCGATCTGCATTGGCGGTGTCGTCAGCCTGCTGCCCTTTGCGGCCTGGGAAGCCACGCAGCCAGGGCTCACCGTGTGGGGCCCGCGTGCCTTCGGGATGGTGCTCATCACCGCTCTGATACCTGGGCTGGGCGCCTACTGGATCTATGGCTGGGCGCAGAAGATGCTGGGTGCGAGTCGTGTCGCGGTGGCGCTGTATCTGGGGCCGCTCTACGGTGGCATCGCGGCCTTGGTGATCCTTGGTGAAATGCCGGGTTGGCACCATCTGGGCGGGGCGGCGCTGATTCTGCCCGGGGTGTTTCTGGTGACGTCGGCGCGCCTG
>JAYVRP010000115.1:0-2550 GCA_043776215.1 Rhodoferax sp.
GGAGGACGAATACAAATACGGCTCGATCGGCGCCGATCACCCGATGGCCATGGCGCCCATCCCGTACTGGATCTTCAAAGCCTTGCCGCTGGTGGTGCCTACCGACCAGGCCATCGATGGGGAAGTCCTGCAGGCCAACGGCAAAACCGTGACCGCCAAAGTGTATGAGCCACGCAATGGCAAAAAAACCCTGGATGCCTTCGGCATGGTCACCGAAGCGTCGATGCCACCGGGCAAGGACGCCGCGCCGGAAGCCTTCCGGTTCGATCGGCCCATCGGCGTCTCCAAGCGCACGGTCCTGGGTATCGACCTGATCGGCTTCAACTGCTCGGTCTGCCACTTGACGACCCTGCGCCGCACGCCAGGCGCAGCGCAGGAGGTCGTGCTGGCGGGCACCGGCAACAGCATGGACATGGAGCAACTCTTCCTGTACATGTTTGGCGTGATCGGCAGCGACCGGTTCACCGGCACAGCGGTGATGGACGCAGTGGACAAGGCGCTGACGGACGCGGCAGCCAAGGCGCCCCCCGGGCAAACGGTCAGCCTGGGCTGGTACCAGCGCCTGGTCTACCGTATTTTCATTGCGGTGGCGCCGCCGCTGATGAACGGGCGCAAGAAGGAGTACTTCGACTTCATCACCCCGGGCCCGAACCGGCTGAACACCTTCGGCCCCGGGCGCGTCGCCACCTGGGCCGTCTACAAGAGGTTGTATAGCGATCCGCCGGAACGTACCCGCGTGCAGGGCATCGTCGACCACCCGCCGGTCTGGAACGGCCGTGCCCGGCCCGCCGGCATGCAGATGCACTGGGACGGCAACACCGATGTCTTCGAAGAACGCAACATCATCTCTTCGCTGGCCATCATCGGCAAGAACATCGAATACGTGGACCTGACGCGACTCAATCGCATCGCCAGTTTCATCGGTGGTGTTCTGCCCCCGCGTTATGAAGACCTGGCTCCCCCCTTGAATGGCAAACCGGCCATCAACTTTGACCTCACGGATAGGGGCGCCAGTCTGTTCAAGGCCCGCTGCTCCAGTTGCCACGCTCCCGACGGCATTCGCCTGGGCCGGGTCGAACCGCTCGCTACCCTGGGTACCGACCCCGAGCGTTTGCACGACTTCTCTGCGGCGCTGGTCAATGGCATCAACAGCCTGCAGACCGATGTCTGGAAACTGCGCCAGTTCAAACTGCAAAGCGGGTATGTCAACAACCTGCTAGATGGCGTCTGGCTGCGTGGTCCGTACCTGCACAACGGCTCCGTGCCGAACCTGTCCGAGTTGCTGAAAAAGCCCGACTTGCGCGCAAAACGCTACTGCCGTGGCAGCGATGTGGTCGATTGGGAGAACGTCGGGTACGTCACCAGATTTCTTGCCGACAGCGACAAGGACGGGTGCGGCGAACACTTCCTCTACGACACCGCAGTCAAGGGCAACAGCAACGCCGGGCACGATTTCGGCACCGACTTGAGCGATCAGGACAAGAAGGCGCTGGTGGAATTCATGAAGACCTTGTAGCGCGCCGAGCGGCGCGATGCGGCCGCGGCACACAAAACACCATGGTGGAACCGCATGAGGGAACCATCGCGCGTTTCACCACTCCTATTGTGCTGGTTGGCGTGGCAGTCCCGCGGCGCCCCCGACAAGGAACAGATTTCATGAAAAAGATCAGCATCAGCCTGCTTGCGGCCCTGCTTGCGTTGGGTGCCAGCACCATGGCACAGACGCAAAAGAGTGTCAACATCCGCGGAACCGTCACCGCTTTTGACGGCAAGCTCATCTCGGTCAATTCGCGTGACGCCGGTCCGGTGCAGGTGCTACTGCCCGACACCGTGAACGTGTCGGGCACCAAGGCCATCACCATGGCCGACATCCAGCCCGGCACGGTGCTTGGGGTCACCACGGTGCAGCGCGCGGACGGAACCACCGTGGCCATCGACATCCGGCCCATTCCACCCACGGCACCGCTGGGCCTGTCGCCCTTCGACCTGGCGCCCGGCGCCACCATGACCAATGCCACCCTAGAAGGCCAGGCCGTTTCCAGCAACGGGTCTGAACTGGTGCTGAACTACAAGTCAGGCACCATCAAGGTCATCGTTCCGCCCAATACCCCCATGTCGCAGTCCGTGCCCGGCAAACGCGAAGACATCAAGCCCGGCGAGACCATCTTTATTTCGGCACGCATCGGGGACGACAACACGCTCACTGCGGCGCGCGTGCAGGTAAGTACGAATGGGATCAAGCCGACGCAGTGAGGCGGCTGGGCGTAGTCGAGGTGCGCGGGCTGTCGGCTCGGGAGCGGAGCGGTGTGCGGCCGTTATGCCGCCGTTGCGGTTGGTCGATGGTCATGACCCAGGTGTCAGCATTCGACCCGTT
Organism: Rhodoferax sp.; assembly: GCA_043776215.1. GTDB lineage: Bacteria > Pseudomonadota > Gammaproteobacteria > Burkholderiales > Burkholderiaceae_C > CAISIP01. The sequence goes on from JAYVRP010000115.1 coordinate 2,375, forward strand.
GCGGATGTTCGTTACCTGGTCTGCGTTGACGTCGGCGCGCGTCGCGGCAGGCGCAGCCCGGCGCGGGCTCATACTGGCGCGGTCGGGCGCTGAACGCGCCGACTACCCTGTGGTGCTCGCCCGAGGGTCGGGCCGCAGAACTCACTACGCGCCCTGCGGGCGCTACGTTCGGACAA
>JAYVRP010000116.1:0-2548 GCA_043776215.1 Rhodoferax sp.
GTGAAAACTTCATGGCGAGAACATCCGATCCGGGAACGCATTGTGCACGGTCGTGCCAGCTTCGAGCGTGACAACACGCTGATAGCGACTCAGTTCGTCAATTTATACCCAATGGCGGATGCGACCATCTTCGGGTTGAAGCTCGCGGCGCACTGGATTTGCCAAAGCAAATTCAAGCCACTGCTGCTTGATGTGGGGCCGCTTGATCATGACATCGTTGAGGAAATATTCAGTCGCCTTCATTTTTCCGAATGATTCTGTCCACCTACAGAGTGAGAATCGTGCACCCCGTCGTCTTGCGCGCTTCCAGATCGCGGTGCGCCTGCTGCACCTGTTCCAGCGGATAACGCTGGTCGATGCGGATCTTGACCTTGCCGCTGACCACCATGGCGAACAGGTCATCCGCCATGGTCTGCGTGGCTTCGCGCGTGGCGATGTGCGTGAACAGCGTCTGGCGCGTAAGGTAGATCGACCCTTTGGCGGCCAGCAGGTTGGGAGAAATCGGTGCCGGGGCACCCGAGGCATTGCCGAAGCAGGCCATGAGGCCGAAGGTCGACAGGCAGTTGAGCGACTTCTCGAAGGTGTCCTTGCCGACCGAGTCGTACACCACCTTGACACCGTTGCCCTGGGTGATGTCCTTGACCCGCGCCTCGAAATCTTCGGTGTTGTAGTTGATGGTGTGGGCCGCGCCGTGCTCGCGTGCCAGCGCGCATTTGGCATCACTGCCGGCCGTGCCGATCAGCTGGTAACCCAGCGCCAGCGCCCACTGGCAGGCAATCAGGCCTACACCGCCCGCAGCGGCATGGAACAACACGAAGTCCCCGGCTTGCAGCCCGCCCTGGGGCAGGGTGCGCTTGAGCAGGTATTGCGCGGTCAGGCCCTTGAGCATCATGGCCGCACCGGTTTCGAAACTGATGGCGTCGGGTAGCTTGCAGACACATTTGGCGGGCATGACGCGTTCTTCGCAATAACTGCCCGGGGGCTGGCTGGCGTAGGCCGCACGGTCGCCGACCTTCAGGTGCGTGACACCGTCGCCTACCGCCTCGACGATGCCGGAGGCCTCCATGCCCAGGAGCAAGGGCATGGACAGCGGATACAGGCCGTCGCGCTGGTAGACGTCGATGAAATTCAGGCCCACGGCCTTGTGGCGGATGCGGATCTCGCCCGGGCCGGGCTGGCCGACCTGCACCTCGACGAGTTGCAGGACCTCCGGTCCGCCGTTTTTTTCGATGCATATGGCTTTGCTCATAGGGTGCTCCTTGGGATGGTTGGGAAAGGTGGGTGCACCGTGCCGGCCCGCACATGGTGCCGGCCCGTCGGTGTCAGGTGGTCGGTACAGCCTCGGGTGGCGCGCCGCCCAGGAACGCATTGCCATTGGCATAGTCGCACGGCGCCTCCTGCATCTGCAGGTGCAGTGTGTTGCCGGTGTACGGATGGGCGCGCGCGAGTTCTTCGTCGAACACGATGCCCAGGCCGGGCGCCGTGGGCGCCTGGATGAAGCCCCGGTCGACCATGATCGAGTTCCTGATCAGCTTGAGGTGGAAGTCGCCGCCGGTCAGGATGCTCTCGACCAGCAACAGGTTGGGGATGTTGGCAGCCAGCTGGATATTGGCGGCCCATTCCACCGGGCCCGCATACAGGTGGGGTGCGACTTGCGCATTGAATATCTCGGCGATCGCGGCGATCTTCTTGGTCTCCAGGATGCCGCCCGAGCGACCCAGAGCGGGCTGCAGGATGCGCACCCCGCCCGAACGTAGCAGCATGCCGAACTCGGTCTTGGTGGTCATGCGCTCACCGGTGGCGAGGGGAATCCGCACCGCCTGCGCGACCTGCGCGAATTCGAGCAGGTTGTCCGGCGGAATCGGCTCCTCGTACCACAGGGGGCTGAAGGGCTCGAGCGCCTGCCCCAGGCGGATCGCGCCATCGGTGGTGAACTGGCCGTGCGTGCCAAACAGCAGGTCAGCCTTGTTGCCCACGGCAGCACGGATCGCGCGGCAGAACTCGACCGAGGTGGCGATGTCGGTCATGGCCGGCATGTGGCCGCCACGCAGCGTGTAGGGCCCGGCCGGGTCGAACTTGAGGGCCGTGAACCCCAGCTTCACCATTTCCACCGCGCTCTCGGCGGTCATGTCCGGGCTGCTCCAGAATTTGTTGATGTCGTGGTGCGGCAGCGGATAGAGGTAGGTGTAGGCGCGGATGCGCTGGTTCATCAGCCCACCCAGCAGCGCGTAGACCGGCCGGCCGTGCGCCTTGCCCAGGATGTCCCAGCACGCCATCTCCATGCCGGAGAACGCGCCGATCACCGTGGGGTCGGGCCGCTGCGTGAAGCCGCTCGAATAACAGCGCCGAAACATCATTTCGATGTTCTCCGGGTTCTCGCCCAGCATGTGGCGTTCGAACACATCGCGGATCACGACCTCCATGGCCTGCGGCCCCACGGCCGCGGCATAGACCTCGCCGTAACCGACGATGCCGGTGTCGGTGGTCAGCTTGACGAAGATGAAATACCGGCCGCCCCAGCCGGGTGGCGGGTTGCCGACGATGAACA
>JAYVRP010000117.1:0-8391 GCA_043776215.1 Rhodoferax sp.
ATGCTGCTCAACGCCGGCCCTTTTCACCGCGAGATCACGCGCCTGAGCCTGGAGCGTGAGACCCTGCTGTTTGGCTCATCGGCCAATCTGTCGATGCACGGCACCAAGTTCCGCGTCGAAGACATGGAGCCGGAAATCACGGCAATTGCCGACGTGATCGTCGACTACGGGCTGATGAAATACCACCTCTGGCAGGCCTCGTCCACTCTGCTGCATTGCGAGACATTGGAGGTGGTGCGACATGGCTCATGTTTCGAGAACATTGCGGACATCCTGCAGCGGCATTTCAAGGTCGAATTGGCGCCAAGGCCTGCACACTGACAAGGCGCCGACCGATGGACGGACATGCAATTTCCTCGCAATGCGGCTGTGTTTGTATGTTGGGACAATCGGTACACTCAGCCAAGTGCGGCGCATTATCTCGATAAGTCGGACGAGTTGACCTTGTACGGTTAACGACCGTACAATCACAGCGAAAGCGCGATCTGCCATGCCCACTGAAAACTCCCGTACAACCCGCGTTGAGGCCCGCATTGCGCCAGATGTGCTGATGGTCGTGCGGCGAGCCGCCGCGATGCAAGGGCGCAGCCTGAGTGACTTCCTGGTTGTCTCCGCTCAGGAAGCGGCCTATCGCGCGATTGAAGCCGCCCAGATCATCCGCTTGTCCGTCGAAGACCAGCGGCGATTTGCGGATGCACTGCTCAATCCGCCTTCGGCATCACCGGCACTCAAGCGCGCGGCCAAGGCGCACAAGAAGCTGATTGCTTCTACCCCGTGACGTCGCCGTTCCGCATCGAAAGTTTGACCGCGGACCACGACCGCACGACGTTTGTTTGTGGCACTCCAGCGCTCGACAGATATTTCCGGGAGCAGGCATCACAGGATGTACGCCGCCGCGCGTCCGCCTGCTATGTAGCCGTCGATATAAAGACGCAAGCAGTTGCGGGCTACTACACGTTGGCGGCGGCTAGCGTGGCGCTTACCGACCTTCCCGTGTCGTTGACGAAGAAGTTGCCGCGCTACCCCTCGGTGCCAGTCGCCCGATTGGGCCGATTGGCAGTGGCTTCAGGGTTTCAAGGCTGCAAGCTGGGCGGTGCCTTGTTATGGGACGCGGCCTTGCGCGCCCAGCGATCAGAGATTGCGGTATTTGCCCTGGTTGTGGACGCGAAGGACGACACCGCCGCGGCCTTTTACCGCCACCATGGCTTTATCGCGCTGGGCAGGGTTGGGCGGCAACTGGTGTTGCCACTGGAAAGCCTGACCAGAAAAAGCTGAGGGCCAAGGCAGCGTCGCCGGCAGGTTGGTGCGTCAACGCGGCTCCAGCGCAGAAGTCACCCGCGCACCAATTCCGCGAACCGCTTCAAATCCATATTTCCCCCACTCCCAATCACCCCCACCGCTTCCCGCAAATCTGCACCGCCATGCAGCGCCCCCGCCAGCGCCAGGCAACCGGTCGGCTCCACGATGATCTTCATGCGTTAGGCAAAATAGCGCATCGCCTCCACAAGGTGCGCGTCGGTCGCGGTGAGCACGTTCTGCACGTTGCGGCGCATGATCGCAAAAGTGATCTCGCCCATGGCCTGGGTCTGGGCGCCGTCGGCAATCGTCTTGGGGGTGTCGATCCGCGCGATGCTGCCGCTGCGAAAGGGCTGCTGCAAGCCACCACCCATGCAGACAAACAGATAGTCCAGCGCGCCAACCTCCTCGAACAGTTCCTTGGCGGCCGTGCCCTGGCCGGCGATCACGTCGGCATGGTCGAACGGCGGGATCAGCGTCATGCCGCGCGGCGCCGCGATTTCACGCGTGAGTACTACGCGGTCTTGCTTGAAGCGGTCAAACTGGATTACCTCGCCGCCGTACCCGCGCGTGGCGTCCATCTTGGCTTGTGGCGCGTCGACCGGCATCAGGATCACAGCGCTGCACCACCCCAGACTCCCCATTCCCATCGCGTGCATGCCAACACCGGCCAGACCCGCAGGGCGCATTGCGATGGCGCCCCGGTCCACTACGAGCGCCACCGACCCGAGCAGACCACGCTGTACCGCTTGGTGCAGCAGCACGCCCAGAGCTTCTTCACCCGGACTGAAGAGACCGCCGGCGCCAGCCTGCCGCAATTCGTCAAAGACGAGTTCGATGCGCTCGTGGAATGCGGCATCCTGGTGCACGATTTCCTGCGGCTGCGCTGCGCCGATTGCGGCTTTCAGGGCAGTTGGTGGGGCTGCAGCGACCCAGCGGGCGATTTGCCAAGCCAAAACGCCCCAGCAGAACAGTCCTGAGCGGCGCGTCTTTCCCAGTCGGCCGGAAAACATGCCGTTTGAATTTCCGATTCCGATTCACATCGGCTTTTTCCTTTGACGCTATTGGTATTGACGTCTGAATGCCCAACCCGAAAAGCCATGCCTGGACCAGGTTTGTCGCCCTTGACACGACACCAGATGGTGCCCCAGCCCCGCTGTTATGCTGGCCGTAGGGCGCGGGCGGACTTCGGTGCGGACGAGCGCTTGTTGGCGACCATAGCTGGCGTAACCATCAAATCTCACACCAAGGCGTCTCATGGCCCGATTGCTCAGCATCATTCTTGGCTGGCTGTTGCGCCATACCCTGATGTTCGGCCTCATCATTGCAACCCTGCTGCTGGTGCACTACCTTGGTGGAGAATGGAACAAGCACCACGAGCTGCAAAGTTTTGGTGACCAGATCCAGCAGGCCAGACAGAGCATCGGCCCCACCATTCAGGAACTGCAGGACAAGGCAAAAAGAGATTTCGAAACCACAGCGGATGACACAGTCGCCCGGCAGATCGCCGCCGTTGAGCGCAAGATCACCGACAAGAAAGCGGAGCAACAGCACCTCTGCGACCCCCTCTGTGCATTGCTGACGCGACAGTCTGCAACGGCTGCATTGACCCAAGGGCCCATGCTTGCAGCCGAGATTGAACTGCTTCTTCAGGAGCGTGATGCACTTCTCAGGCTGCAAACATGGGTTCAGGCCCAAAACTGCCAAGCCAACTTGAAACAACTTCAAGGCCACTGGCGCACGGTCAACAAGAGCTTGGAGGCAACTCGGAATCGTATCGCGCGACTCGAGGCCCATCACCCAATCCTGATCCGGATTGCGTTCACAGAGCCTCACCAAAACCACAACTTTCTGAAGGCACAAGAGCGGCAATACCTGGAAATAAACCAGACCGCCGCCAACGCCTACAACGCCCTGTTCGCCAAATGCCGGCAGCCGGGCCTGCGGCCAAGCTTTCCCGCTGGCGCACGGGCAGCAGCACAACAGGCCGCTGGCAGTGTCCTCAAAGGGCGCGACGCAGCGTGGCGCGAAGCGAATGCCGAAACCGTACCCGCAAAGGTGGCTGTTTGGTTCAAGTCACTGCAAGACAATATCGGCCGTGAACTTTGGAAAGCCACGGTTCTGCTGGTCTCCATCATCCTGGTGCCGATTGGACTAAAGGCCGCGTTCTTCTACGTGCTGGCGCCACTCGCCTCAAGACGACCACCTATCCAGTTGACTTTGGGAACCCTGCCAGCCCCATCGTTACAGGGTGGCCACTCTGCAAAGTCGGTCTGGGTGGCCGTCAGCCCGCAACAGGAACTGCTGGTGCGCGCCGACTTCCTTGGCAGCAGCCCGGTCGATGTCCAACTGGGCGACTGCTGGCTGTTGGACATTCGCAGCCCGCTGATAAGCCTGGCTTGCGGACTGACGGCGCTCACACGGGTCCATCATCCGCAGGGCATACGCTGCGAGATAGCCGCGCAGCATGCTGTCCCCGGCAGCCATACCGAGATCGGAGTGCTGGCGCTTCAAACGGACAGCGCCATCGTTCTGCAGCCTCGTTACCTGATCGGCGTCATTCAGAAGCGGGGCCAGCCAGTGCGCATCAGCAGCCACTGTCGGCTGACCAGCTTGCATGCCTGGTTGACGCTTCAATTCCGGTATCTGGTGTTCCATGGCCCCGTCCGTTTACTGGTGCAAGGGGGCGACGGGGTGAAACTCGTCCCGGCCCATGACGACCTGCGGTTGCATCAGCGGCGGACGATTGGTTTCAGCGCCAATGCACGTTACGCTACTGTCCGAGGAGGAGCCTTCGGCGCCTACCTGCGCGGACAGACCGACCTGCTGGACGACCGGTTTGCCGGAGAAAATGCCTGGTACGTGGCGCAAGACAAGCCACCAGGGCCCGCGCGGACCGATCCTGTTAGCCGCACCCTGGCCGCCATCGTCGAAGTGGTCATGAAAGCTTTTGGCCTTTGAGCGGGCGCCGCAAAGGGGCTGAACAGGTCCTGGCAGGGCCAGCCCGCCGAGCGCTGGATATCGCCGCAGGCGCCGGGCGCCAGGCTTGCCGATCACGATCAATGCCGGCCGTCGCACGCCTTCTTCACAAAGCAGTGAACAGGAAAAGCAAACGGCACGTTTTCGTGCCCACCGGGACGGGCTCACCCGCACTGGGTGGTACACCGGTGATCCGGCACTGCGCTTACTTGCTTGGGTTTGACGTGAACGGCGAGTTAACCGAATGCCAGCCAGCATGGCAGAGGCGAATGGACTTCCATTTGGAGGATCGGTCACTATTGAACTTTCTGGGCGACCACATGACCTTCGCTATCTGGAATCAAATCAATCGGAAATCCTTGTTCCTGACCGGGCATAGGCCGACTGAACTGCACATTGGAGGCGGCACCTACCGAAATCTCGAAGGGTGGCTTGCCCTTGATTACTGCGATGTGTGGCGCGGAGTACTCACCGGCGTAGACAACTGCGTTGGTTGCATCACGCACCTTGATGGTGGACTTGCCGGAGAACTCCACACTTAGTGCGTCGCTGGCAGGTGATTCCGGTCGGAGTGGCGCCAATCGACTGCTGTCCTCGGGAGAGTGCTTTCCAGGGATCGATCCGAGCAGCCCGACCGCGCCAACTCCCAATGCGAAGACCAGGTACTTGGCGATCTGGCGGGCCGCCTCACCGATCTCCACCGTCTTGAAATTGGCCGCGTCCAATTCGGCCGTTGCTTTGGCCGCGTCCGCTTTGACCCGAGCCTCAGCATCTCGAATTCTTGATTCCTCGGCCCGTGCTGCATCCCTTGTAGGGTACAGGCGTCCATCAACCAACCTGGCTGCTTCGTCCATCAGGCGCAGGCGTTCACGCAGGGGTGTCAAGTATTCATCTTCAATTGGCACCCCAAGCCATTGACCGGCATCACCGACCTTGCGTATCGCTTCGGTGATGGCTTCCTCCGTGGATCCAGTGCAGAGAATGGCGATTCGATCCCGCTTTTCTTGCCGTAAGTCCAAGTGAAAAAAATCCGCCACTCGTTCAATGTCGCCCTGGGCGTCTCCGATGGAATCCAGCGCGTAGGTGTATGCGTCGAGGTCGTATGGGTTCAGCTTCAGCACTTGCTGGTGGACACTCTCTCGTTCTGCGCTCGGGACCTGACCTCGAATGATGTTTGTCAGCATTCGCTTTGCCCTTTCCCGATCCGCAATCGTCACCTGTTCATAGTTTGTGTCCGCAACCTTGGCTTCTTCCAGAGCATCAAGTAGAGCAAGGTGCACGTTCAGCAAGGATTCCTCCAGCGCAGCCACCAGTCGACCCTTCGTCTCCGGTGCGCGGAAAATATCGTCCATCTTCTTGGCGTCCGCTGCCGCACTTGCACCCTTGGCGATCAAGTTGAACAGGGAGTGAGTAGCGCTGATCGCTAGATTTGCCGCACCTGCAATGACGATGCCTTGTGCCGCGCCGTCAACGCCAAATCCACCGCCAATTACCTGCGCTCCGCCCTGCGATCGTGCGGCCCGGTAAGTATCCATTTCGGCCGCATTTATGAGGACCCCGGCATAAGCTTCCGCGATCGCTTCATGAGCGGCCGACCATTTGTCGTACTGTTTGAAATATGTGGCGGCGAAGTGCTCCCGGTCTATATCGAATATCCTGTGGCTGGCCAACGTCGCGATGGCGTCGTCAATAGCGGCGAATATAGGAGGCACAGCCAAGGCAGACACGTTCTTGACAACGTGTTCCAGTTTGGTGAATTGGCGGTCGTAGTCCGTTGAAAACAGGTGTACGGCATCGTTCGCCAACGCAACGTAGCGACTTCGTAGTTCGTTGTAGTTATTCTGCCCGGCACTGCGGGATGTAGTTATGCCTATCCAGCTATTTCTTTGTGTCGAGTCGGTCATCGGGTACCTTGTTTGTCACGGTCAAATGCCGAAAAGCAAGAAGAGCAAGAAGAGCATGAATGCACAAACCGGCAGTACTACGACTCAACCACAAAAATCCTGGTGCTGAATGCGACCTTGCCCCTGGAATCCGTATCCCATAGCCGACTCATGTACTGGCTTGCCGCGGTTGATTGGCATGCCAATTTTCGTCGAATTGTATCGGGCTGACCAAAGCCAGCGTCGAGGGCAGTCGAGCCCGGTTGTACCAGAACATCCAGGCGACGACGTCGTTCATCGCCTGGGGCCTGGACTCGAAGCGGTGCCCGTGCAGCCGTTGCGAGGCAATGCGGGCTGTGAATAGGATAATGTAGGTACAAAGCCTTCGGAGATGCCGGCGCCATTGAGCATGGTTTTCTGCGAAATCATGACCAGACCCGCAAGTCAACAATGTCCCTGAGCGAATCACAGGCGCAGCAGATTATGCTGGTGCAGGCGCTGGAGCAGGGCCGTGAGAACGGCGGACTGTGGTCGGCTGGCGACGCGAAGGAGGCGACCCGCGCGACGATGCAGCGGTTGGGGGACAAATCACCGTTTGACCAGTTCCTGGCCCGCCGGGCCGAGTGGGCGCTGGCGTTGATCGGCAAGCGCCCCGGGGGCGAGAAGGTGAATCTGGCGGCGCCGCGCTGGCCAAGAGTCGTGGCTTGGGTGTTATTGGTAGTTGCGCTGGTGACCGGGTATGCCACCGAGCACTTTGTGGCGGGCCGCGAGCTGGGCATCTTTGCCGTTCCAATCCTCGGATTGATCCTGTTCAATGTGCTGGTTTACCTATTGGTTTTCTATGGATGGATCTCCGGCCTGCTGCGGCTCGGGCGACCGAGCGCAGGGCTGCTGACGGACCTCATAGGACGATGTTGGCTCTGGCCAGGGTTTGATGGCGCCACGGGCAACTTGCGGCCTTGGATGGCCCGGTTCCAGAAGGAATGGGTTTCCCGCTCGGCCGCCCTGAACCTGAGCCGCATCAAGGTCGCCTTGCATGCGGCCGCGATTTGTTTTGCGCTGGGCATGCTGGCCAGTTTTTTCCTGCGCGGGATCGACAAGGAAATCGTCGGGCGATGGGAAACGACGTTTCCCTGGGTGACGGCTGACCGGGTTCATTCGGTTCTCAGCGGTGCAATGGGTCCGGGGGCGGCGATTCTGGGCCTCGAGTTTCCCGGTGTTCAACGCATCGAGGCCCTTCGCGACAAAGGCGAACCGGCCGCCACCTGGTTTTACCTGTACGCGGGCGCCATCCTGTCCTGGATCGTCCTGCCGCGCCTCGGCCTTGCACTGGCCAACAGGCTCGCGATCTGGCGTCTGACCCGCGCGTTTCCGTTGCCGCTGAACAGCACCTACTTCACCACGCTCAAGGCCATTCGCCGTGGCGGCAAGGTGGATGCGCTGGCGATCCCGTTCCGCTACGAGCTGACGCCGCAGATCAAGAACAACCTGGCCCATCTGTTGGAGCGCGTTCACGGCTTGGCGGTTGACATTTCGATCCAGCAAGCTGTGCTGGTGGGCGAGGACACGGCAGACTGGAAAGCGGCGCTGGGGCGCGATGACCACGTCAGCGTGTTTGTGATCTTCAACCTGACCGCGACCGCGGAGCCCGATACCTATGCACGCCTGCTGGAAAAGATCCTGAACGATGTCGGCGGACGGGCGCCGGTGATCCCCATGGTTGACACCGGCAGCTATCCGCAACAGGACGAGGAACGTTTGCGCCAGCGCTGCATCCAGTGGTGCACGGTGCTTGACGAAGTGCGGTGCGAGCCGCTCTTCCTGAACCTCACCCGGTCGAATGATGACGAAGTTCTGAAAAAAAGTGACCAGCCAGTGAACCGGGAAGTCCACAAACTCGCCCCCAGCGCCAGCGCCGTCGCGCGCGACGCGGCTAGCGCCGCTGCGCCGGAGTTTTGACACCAAGAAGCGCGCGCCGAGCAAACTCAACGCCATGCTGGGCAACGACACACTGCAGCGCGCACTGCATATCGTCAGCCCCCGGGGCCGGGCCATCGTCGACGCCATCACGCAGGACTACGACCTTCCGCTGGGTTTGATCGCGCCCTGCCGCCCGGACCACCCGCTGCTGCGCACGCTCGACCCCGACACCTTCGAGCGCAGCACCAAGGGCAACACCTTGCTGATGCTGCTCAACGCCGGCCCTTTTCACCGCGAGATCACGCGCCTGAGC